>CAYYVB010000039.1:2937-8037 GCA_964475035.1 uncultured Opitutaceae bacterium
ATCTCCTGCGCCTTGTCCTTCGGGCACACGAGCGTGGCGTCGGCGGTGTGCACGACGACGAGGTCGCTCGCGCCGACGACGGCCGTGAGGTGTCCGTCGGTGGACACAACGATGTTGTTCGCGCCGCCCTCGACGAGGGCGAGGCCGCGAAGGACGTTGCCGGCGGCGTCCTTGGGAAAATGGTTCGCCACCGCCGGCCAGGCGCCGACGTCGTCCCAATCGAAGGTCGCGGGCACGACGACGACGTTGGTCGATTTCTCCATCAAGGCGTAATCGACGGAGATCTTCTTCAGCGTCGGATAACCGGCCGCGAGTGCGTCGGTCCAATTTGTCCGCGCCGCCGCGGCCTCGATCGCGGCAAGCCCGGCGTGCAAGTCCGGGGCGTGCGCGCGGAACGCCGCCTCGACCACCGGCACGCGCCAGACGAACATGCCGGCGTTCCAGAAATAGTTGCCCGAGGCGAGATACCCCTGCGCCGTGGCGAGGTCGGGTTTTTCCACGAAACGCTTCACCGCGAGCACATCGCGTCCGCCGAAGGTTTTCCACGGTCCGGCCTGCTCGATGTAGCCGAAGCCCGTGGCGGGCTCCGTGGGCATGATGCCGAGCGTCACGAGCACGTCGGCGGACTCGGCGACGACGAAGGCCGTTTCGAGGTGGGCGGCGTAGGACGCAAGGTCGTGGATGACGTGGTCGGCCGGCAGCATCGCGAGCGCGGCGCGAGGGTTGCGCTGCTTGACGAGCAGCATGGCCAAGCCGGCGGCGGCGGCGGTGTCGCGGCCCATCGGTTCGGCGACGAGGTTGGCGGCGGGCAGCATCGGGCAGGCGGTGCGCACGCCGGAGAGCTGGGCCTGCGTCGTGATGACAAAGATGTTTTCCCGCGGCACGACTCCCGCGACGCGCTCGACGGTCTGCGTGAGCATTGGGGTCTCGCCCACGATGGGCAGCAGGTGTTTGGGCGTGGTCGAGCGGCTGGCGGGCCAGAAACGCTCGCCCTTGCCGCCGGCCATGATGACGACGAAACGATCGGACATGCGCGCAACGATTCGCCCGCCCCGGGGTGGGTCAACGGCGAACTCGGATTTGCCTTTGCCGCCGCGCCCCACACTTTCCGCGTTCTCACCATGCCCGCCCCCCTCGAAATCGATGTCACCGCCGCCGCCGCGCTCCTCCGCGAGGGCGCCGTCCTGATCGACGTGCGCGAACCCGACGAAGTCGCCCTTTGCCTGGTCAAAGGCAGCGTGCACATCCCGATGCGCGAGATCCCGGCCCGGCTGGGCGAGCTGCCCGACGCCCACCTGCTCATCCTCTGCCACCACGGCGGCCGGAGCGGCCGGGTGACCCAGTTCCTCCGCGCCCAAGGCCTCGACCGCGTCACCAACGTCGCCGGCGGCATCGACGCATGGGCCTGCGAAATCGATCCCGGCCTCGCCCGTTATTGACCGGCGCCCCCGGGCTTGACTCCCGCCGGCCGATGCGGACGATTCCCCGCTCACTCACTTACCAACACCATGGGCAAACAATACAACAAGGTCATCAAAAAGAAACGCCGCATCGCTTACCTGAAGCGCAAGAACGCCGCCTCCAAGGCCAAGGCGAAGAAGAAGTAAGCGCGGCGTCCCACGCCCCCACCCTTTCGCGCCCGCACCCGCGGGCGCATTTCGTTTATGTCGATCAAGGTCAGCCTCATCTCCCTCGGTTGCGCGAAAAATCTCGTCGATAGCGAGATCATGGTCGGCCATCTCCACCAGGCCGGCATGCAGGTCATTCCCGAGGCCGAGAAGGCCGACGTCGTGATCGTCAACACCTGCTCGTTCATCGATTCCTCGAAGGAGGAATCCATCGGCCACATCCTCGAGGTCCACCAGAACCGCGGCATGCGCAAGCGCCGCAAGGAGCAGAAGCTCATCGTCGCCGGCTGCATGTCGCAGCGCTTCTCCAAGGACCTCCCCAACGCCATGCCCGAGGTCGACGCCTTCATCGGCCTCGACCAGGTCACGAAGGTCGCGCCGATCATCGAGGAGATCTACGCCAAGGAACGCGGCAAAAAGGACGCCCCCGCCAACTTCATCGAGGGTCGCTCGACCTGGATCCCCGATTACGACACGCCGCGATTCCGGCTCACGCCGAAGCATTTCGCCTACGTCAAGATCGCCGAGGGCTGCAACCACCCGTGCACCTTCTGCATCATCCCGCAGATCCGCGGCCGCCACCGCAGCCGCACCGTCGAGAGCGTCGTCGCCGAGGCGCGCCAGCTGGTCAAGGAGGGCGTGAAGGAGATTAATCTTATCTCCCAGGACACGACGTTCTTCGGCATGGACACCTGGGAACAGCGCCCGAACCCGCGCACCCCGGTCGATTCCTCGCGCGGCACCGCGCTCACCACCCTTCTCCGCCAGCTCAACGCCATCGAGGGCGACTTCTGGATCCGCCTCCTCTACACGCACCCCGCGCATTGGTCCGACGAGTTGATCAAGACCATCGCCGAGTGCCCGAAGGTCGCCCGCTACATCGACATCCCGCTCCAGCACATCAGCGACCACATGCTCGGCCTGATGCAGCGCGAGACGAGCGGCGACTACATCCGCGACCTCATCCGCCGCATCCGCGCCGGCATTCCCGGCATCGCCATCCGCACGACCTTCATCGTGGGCTTCCCGGGCGAGACGCAGGCAGACGTGGACGAACTCTGCCAGTTCATCCGCGAGACGAAGTTCGAGCGCCTCGGCGTCTTCCGTTACTCGCAGGAGGAAGGCACGCGCGCCGCGAAGATGGCCGAACAGATCCCCGCCAAGGTGAAGGAAGCCCGCTGGCACCAGACGATGGCGCTCCAGCAGGAGATCGCCCGCGAAGTCTCCAAGAGCTACGTCGGCCGCAAGCTGCGCGTCCTCGTCGAGGAACCCGGCGTCGCCCGCGGCGAAGCCGACGCCCCCGACATCGACGGCCGCGTCTATGTGCCGAAGAGCCTGCCGGTCGGTGAATTCACTGACGTGACGATCAATTCCTTCCACGACTACGACCTGCTCGCCTTGCCGAAGGGCCAGGAACCGGTCGTCTACAAGGTCGCCAAGCAGGCGCAGTGATGCCGCGCGCCGCCCTCACGCTGAGTCTCCTTTTTCTGGGTCTCGCGGGGTGCGGGCCGAGCGACCCGCTCGACCGGAAGATCGACGCCGAGTCGCCCACCGCACTGGCGATCTGGCACCGGAATCAGGCGCGCGCCTTTTCCCCGCTCGAACTCCAGCGGTTCGACCGCGCGCAGAAGGAGCTGCAATGGTTCGTCGTCACCGAGTGGCAGGGCCTCGCTCCGGCGGAGCAGCAGGCCAAATGGCGCGATCATGTGCATGGCGTGACCGTCCGGCAGTTCATCATCCAAGGCCACCAGTTCGCCAATCTCCGGCTCGAGCGTGAGCGCGCCGACCAGCGCCGCCTGCTCCTGCTGCACGATCAATTGTTGCTCCGTCCCCGCACCCCGATCGACGGCTACCAACGCCTGCGCGACACCATGGGCCGGATCGGCCGCCAGATCGATGAACTCACGGCCGAGATCGCGGCCAACGACGCGGTCATCGCCGCGCTCGGTGGCGAGGCCGCTGTCGGGCCACGCCCTGAGGCCAAAAGTCGCAACTGACCCGGGCCGAATTTCGGCCGCTCGCCGATTGCCAAAGCGGATGGGTTGCCTTTTCCTGCCGCCCGATGTGCGCCGCTTCCGGACCTGAATCCTCTCGCAGCAGCGTGACGCTGTCCCGACGCGGACTCGCCGTGCTGGTGCTGCTGCTGCTCGCGCCTTGGGCCGCCTTTTACTGGCATTCCCACCGCGAGGAGGAGCGTGCCACGACAACCGCGCGTGGCGAGTCCACGGCGCTGAACTTGCGCCCCTCCAGCAGCGACGCCTCGCAATCGCTGCCTGTGCGCCCCGGCCCTTGGGGCGATCTGATCGTCAGCCGCATCGAGATCGAACCGCCCGAATCGCTTCTTCCCCCGCCCGGCGCCGCCCGCAAGCCCGCCGTCTGGACCTTCCCCGGCCAAAACCGCGACTCCCTGCTCGCGTGGTGGCGGACGCTGCCTCTCACCTCCGCGCAAAGCGCCGAACTCGCCGATCCGGCCCGCTGGGAAATCCTGCCCGACGCCATCCTCGTGCGCCCGAGCGACGAACTCGTGCTCGGCCTCTCCCCGGAGTTGCGCACCCGCATCTATTCCCATCTGTCCGAATTCCTCGAGAACCCGGAACAGATCGATCCTTTCCGTTTCCGCGCCGATGCCGCCGACGAGTGGTTCGCCCACAGCGACCTGCGCCCGGAGACGATCGCCTTGGTCAAGCCACTGCTCTACCGCCGGGGCACGTCCCTGCTGTTCTCCGACCTGAGCCTCGTCCTGCCCCGCCTCCCAAACCAGCTCGAGCGAACCCAGCTCATCAAAACCCTCGCCCGCAAATCCACGCTGATGGTGAAGCTCCGCATCAGCGCCGAGTCTGACATCGACGCCCTCGACCGCTACTGGAGCCGCGGCCAACGCGGACGCGACGTGAAGCCCCTCCTGCAATCCCTCGTCCGCCGCGACGGCACCACCACCATCGACATCATCCACCTGCTGCCGCGCCTGCCGCGCTCGTTGCTCTACACCTATCCGCTGCCGACCGAAAAGGGACGCGGCACCTTCCTCGATTGTCATTGGACGACGATGAATTTCTTCAACTCCACGCCCGACCCGCGGTTTGAGGACATCGACAACGTCACTGCCGCCTTCAACCAGGAGTATTACCCGCTCTCAAGCCGCCCGACTTTCGGCGACGTCGTCGTGCTCACCAAGCGCGACAACTCCGTGATGCACTCCTGCATCTATGTCGCGGACAACATCGTCTTCACCAAGAACGGTTCCTCGCCCAACGCGCCGTGGATCCTGATGGACCTCTCCGACGTCATCGCTTTCTACCCCACCGACGAACCCCTCGACGTCCAATATTACCGGTCCAAGAAGGTCGCAGTCGAAGAGTGAGCGAGCCGTAGGGCCGGTTTGCAACCGCCCCTAAAAAGTCGCGCCACCGACGCAAACCACCCCTGCGTCACCATTGTCTTCACCGCAGCGCCGCCACCGTCTGCGCGATGA
>CAYYVB010000039.1:8047-14121 GCA_964475035.1 uncultured Opitutaceae bacterium
ATCGAAGGCACCGTTGGTGAAAAAAACCACGAGCTGTGGCCGACCGTCACCAACGTCCATGTTGCGACGGACGCGATCCAGCAGCGCCTCGAGTAATTGTGCGTTGGTCGGCGCCGTGCACGCCTGCACCTTGCGAGCCGCGAGGTGGGAAATCAGGGTGTCGATGTCGAACCGTTCCTCGGGCTTTAGCAGGTTGGCCCGTGCAACGGCTCCGACGTAGACGGAGTCCGCCAACGCCAGCGCCTCCATGAACGCCTCCTGCATCACCTTGCGCCGCGACGTGTTGCTGCGCGGCTCGAATGCCGCGTGGATGATGTGCCCCGGAAATCGGGCGCGGAACGACCGCAGCGTCTCCGCCAAGGCCGTCGGGTGATGCCCGAAATCCTCGATCACCTTGAGCGCCGGTTTGTCGAGCAGCAGTTCCTGCCGGCGCTTTACACCGCGGAAGTGCGCCAGTGCCTCGAGCCGCAGCGTCGTCGGGGCATCGGGCATGATCGCCAGCGCCGCCGCAGTCGCCGCCATCGCGGCATTGCGCGCATTGTAGAGCCCCGGCTGCGCCCAACGCACCTCATGCCAGAGCGCGCCGTTCCAAGTCAGCGCGAAAGTCGCGCCGTCCGCCCCTTCGGCAAAGTTCGCAATCCGAACATTGCACTCCTCACCCGTGCCGACGCGCACGGTGCGCGTCCACGGAAAGGTGCCGAGCGCGCGCAGGTTCGCGTCGTCGCCGTTGAGCACGATCCAGCCGCTGCGCGGGACGATGCGCGCGAGGTGCGAAAAGGTCCGCTGCACGTCGGCGAGGTCGCGGAAGATGTCCGCGTGGTCGAACTCGAGGTTGTTCATCACCGCAACATGGGGAGCGTAGTGGATGAACTTGCTGCGCTTGTCGAAGAACGCGCTGTCGTATTCGTCGCCTTCGACCACGAAGGGATCGGCCGCGGTGCCAAGATGATTGCCGACCGGCGGATCCTGCGGCACGCCGCCGATGAGAAAGCCGGGGTCGCGGCCGTTCTCGCGGAGCAAGAAGGCGGTCAACGCTGTCGTGGTGGTCTTCCCATGCGTGCCGGCAATGACGACGTTGCGACGGCCTTTGAGCACGAAGTCCGCGAGCAGCGCCGGCAACGACGTGAACGCGAGGGCACGCGTATCGAGCAGCCACTCGACTTCGGGGTTGCCGCGGCTCATGGCGTTGCCGATGACGACGAGATCGGGAGCAAGCCGCTCGAGGCGCGCGGCGTCATAGCCTTCGTGGAGCGTGATGCCCGCGGCGGCGAGCACGGTGCTCATCGGCGGATAGACGCCGGCGTCGGCGCCGAGCGCCTCGTGTCCGGCCGCGCGGGCCAGCAGCGCCGCGTTGCCCATCGCCGTCCCGCAGATGCCCATGAAGTAGATCTTCATCGTCGTGATGCCGCGGATGGTGCAGCCCGTGGAGCGGAGGGAAAGCGCGTTTTGCGCCTGCTGCCGGAAAGGACTGCATGCCTGATGTCCTGCCCACGTTGCATCGGATCGCGGCACGCTGGACAATCAGCATGCCAGTGCCGATTTTCCATCCGCCCGCCCAAGCGAAGCGAACCGGCTTTCCTACATGGTCCAGTAACGGTTGGTCGCTGAAAGGTTGAGAGGCGGGCGATGGCCTTCGATCGTTTCGACACGATGAAATGTCTTTTTCTCTTCCTGCTCCTGCTGGGAAGCATATCTCTCGGCCGCGCACAAACACCTGGCACCATGGGCAGGACCACTCCGGCACCGGCGGTGCGAATCGATGACCTGGGTTGGCTGGCGGGACACTGGCGCGGCTCACTGGAAAACGGAGCGAGTTTCGAGGCACATTACACCAGTCCTGAGGGCGGCGCGATTGTCAGCGCGAGCAAGGAAGTGAACCACGGGCGCATCGTGGCCTTTGAACTTGAGCTTTTCTTTGAAAAGGACGGCCGGGTGATTTACCGGCCATTCCCGAACGGCCGGCGCAGCGAGCACGATTTTCCGTTGGTCAGTTACGAGGCCGGCAGCGGCGGGGCCAGAGCGGTTTTCGAGAACAAAGAACATGATTTTCCGCAGACCTTTGTCTTCGTCTTGGCGTCGCCGGAACAGCTGATCATCACCCTCGCCGGGCCGGCCAAAGACGGAAGCACCCGGCGCCTGCAATTCGACCTGCGCCGCGTGCCTTGATGCGGCAGAAACGCCGACTGGTCTTCCCATTTCCGGGATTACTCAATCCCGCGCCTGAACGAAGAACAGATTCGGTGGCGCTGGCCAATTCTTGTTATCAATTGTCCTCGTGCTGTTTGTAATAGTTTTAGACACTGGCACGGCGGTTGCAAAACGGGGATCCAATCAGACCTACTATGGCCATTTTCCGGCGTATTCTCGCCCTCACCCTCTCCCTCGGATGCCTCGGATCCGTTTCCGCCCAGACTTCCCCGGTCAACGGCGCTGAGAAACTGTCCCTCGACGATGCCATCCGCCGGGCCGTGGCCAAGAATTTCACGATCAAGTCGGACTCCTTCGATGTCTCGATCGCCAAGGCGCGTGTGCTCGAACAATTCGGCGCGTTCGACCCTCAGATCACGGGCACCTATTCCTACGCGGAAAACGAGAACCCCGGCACGACCTTCACTGGAGGCATCCGCGATTTCACCACCGCCAGAACCGACAACTACGAGGTGGCACTCGGCGGCCTGCTGCCGTGGGGCATGACCTACTCGGTCAGCGCCAACCAGATCGACGCTCGCGGTTCGACGAACGGTTTCGTCTCCGCCTACGACACCTTCGCGGGCATCAGTGCGCGCCAGCCGCTGCTCCGCGGTTTCGGCTTCGGCCCCGCCACGGCGCAGCTGCGCATCGCGATGACCAACCGGTCCATCTCGGAGTGGGCCTTCCGGCAGTCCGTCATCGATACGGTCACGCGCGTCATCAACGCCTACTACGACGTCAATTTCGCCTACGCCGCTCTCCGCAGCGCCCGCCGGTCGCGTGAACTCGCGGCCGGGTTGCTCGACGAAAACGAAAAACGCTTCCGCGTCGGTTCGATGTCCGAGTTTGACGTCACCTCCGCCCGCGCGCGCCTCGCCAACCGCGAGGAAGGCATTCTCTCGGCCGAGCGTTTCGTGCGCGAGGCGGAGAATGCCCTCAAGGCCCTCATCTCCGACGAGCGCAGCATGCGCCTCCACGACTGGCGGATCGAGATCGAGCCGATGACCACGCTGCCCGTCACCGTCGTCAACGCCGCGCTCGATTTCCAGGAGTCGCTCACCAAGCGCCCCGATTACCAGCAGGCCAAACTCGCGCTCAAGCGCGGCGACATCAGCTTCCGCCTCGCGCGCAACCAACTCCTCCCGCGCGTCGACCTCGTCGGCAGCTACGGTTACAACGGCCTCGACGGCGACCGCGAGACCGCCCAGCGCCTCGTGCGCAACGAGGACTACCGCACTTACAGCTACGGCGTGCAGGTCACCATCCCGCTCACCTACACCACCGAGCGCGGCCGTTACCGTGCCGCGAAATATGCCCTCCGCCAGGCCGAGACCGACCTCCAGCAACTCGAGCAGGCCATTGTCGTCGCCGTCGGCAACGCCGCCGCGAACATCGAAACGACCCGCAAGCGCGTCGAGGCCACCCGCCGCGCCCGCGAACTCGGCGAACAGGCCCTCGAGGCAGAGCAAAAGCGTCTCCGCGCCGGCACCGGCAACACTTTCTTCGTCGTCCAACAGCAGGAACTCCTCGCCAGTCTCGAAGTGGCCGAGTCGCGCGCCGAGGCCGATCACCGTCGCGCCCTTGCCGAATACGACCGCCAGCTCGGTATCACGCTCGAAAAGCTAAATATCGAGGTGGCTGCGCCGTAGTTAAGGATGGTGTTTGTGTTTTGTTAGTGTGTGTCCAACCGGCGGCGGCCCCCAAGGGCGCCGCCGGTTTCATGTTCGGCACTGGCGATGCAGAGACGGTCGCACAACGCGCCGGTCAGCGGGATTCCAAGGGGGCTGGCGCCAGCATTCGCGAGGCGAGGCCTCTGACGTATTTCTGCGCGCAGCTCCCCGCTGTCCCGGTTCAGAGCGGGCGCACCTTGAGATTGCGAAACTCAACCCGATGCCCCGACAAAACAATCCGTCCTTCCCGCAGGCGGCCGAAATCGCGGTAAGCGGAATACTTGCTCGCGCTCACCGCCTGACGCCAGTCAGGCATGTCCAGCAGGTAGCGCAACACGCGCTCACCGTTGAGCCAGTGTTCGACCTGGTTGCCGAAAACGACAATCTTGCCGCGATACCAGACGCCATACTGCGGCGTCAGCGCCCGCTCGGGAGGCACGAAACCATTGCCGGCGAGCGTGTCGCCATGCCCGGCGAGTTGCATCACGGGACCGGTCTGCTCGGGCGACGCCTCATCCTCTGAGACGCGGAACAGAACTTCCCCCCGTCCACCCTCGGCGACCCGCCAATCGAAGGTGAATTCAAAATCGGCGTAATCTTCCGCACTGACCAGCGCCGTGCCCTCCTCGCCGTGCAAGGAGCCGTCAGCGATGCGCCAGTTGGGCGGCAGCTTCTCGGCACGATAACCGCGCCATTCGGAGCTGTCTGTTCCGTCAAAAAGCAGACGCCAGCCCTGCGAGCGTTCATATGCGTTGAGTTTGGCCTTTTCTTCCGCACCGGCCGCGAAAACTCCGGCGAACAAGGCGACGAGCACACACCATGGCTTTAGAGTCATGCTGTCAGCATGGCCGCGGGGGCGAGGGCGCGTCAACCCCGGCCTCGGAATCGCACCCTGCGAAGGACGACGGGGCTGGCGCACGACTTGACCTTCCGAAAGTTGAATTGGACGCGCCACGCTTGCCGTTAACTCTGTCCCACGAACGCTCCTGGGCATGCCTGCAAATCTTGGTCCAAGTCTGAAAAGGACGATGCGTTCATTGATCCGGTTCGCCGGTATCTTGATTACCCCGGTTCTGGCGCCTGCCGAAGAGGCGGAAGCCGTCGCAGATCGGCTGCTGGCCGCAATCGGCGGGCGAGAAAATTGGGCGCAAGTGACGAACACGGTGAATAACTCGTGGCAATACCGCGCCGCCGGCGATCATCCGGTTGTCCGTGGTGTGATCACCATGGACTTCACCGCGCCGCGCCTGCGCATCGACACCACCGGACCGAACTTGAACCTGACCCGCGCCATTGCCGGCGAGACTCATTGGCGGATCGGCCGTGACGGCAAAGTCGGCCCGATTCCGGCGGAGACACTCGCGGCGGATCGTCGCTGGTATCAGGGCCACGTTTACCGCACGCTGAGCCGGATCGCGCGGCGGGATCCAACGCTGCGCCTGACCATCGGTGAGGGCGGCCGGCTGCAGGTCCACGAAGGTGAAGTGCGCATCGCTTGGTATGCCTTGGACCCGCGCGGCGAACCCTACGCTTTCGCCGGTCCGGGCGATGATCGGGGCACGCTGTGCGGTCCGTGGTAATTCGAAGCGGCCGGGATCAAGCATCCAATCTGGACTGCAAACGCTGACGGCACCTTCCGCGCCCGAATCGTGGCGCTGAAGGTCAACGTGCCGCTGTCAGATTCGTTGTTCACTTCACCTCAGGACTGACGACTGCGGGCGGCGTTCGCGCTTGCGGGCGGCGGTGTTTCCACAAGCGTCGCTGAATGCCGCGTATCCTGCTGGAAGACAATTTCGCCGACGTGCTGGGCAAGGCCATGCGCGGGCATCAGCTCGACGAGGCCGCGCTCTGCACCCAGGCGGGCCTCAAACCCGCCGAGCTCGCCGCGCTGTTGCGCGGCGAGATCCGCGAGTTCCCCCTGCGCAGCGTCGCCCGTGCGCTGCAGCTCAACGGCGCGGCGCTGCTCTCGCTCGCGCGCAAGGAATGGTATCCGGAGCAACCGGATTTCCCTCGCGGCTTCGCGCTCTTTCACACCGAGCACGAGGGCATGGGTGTGAACAGCTACCTCATCTGGGATGCGCGCACGCGCCTCGCCGCGGCCTTTGACACCGGAGGCGACGCCGGTCCGATGCTCGACACCATCGCGGCCGAGAATCTCACGCTGCGCTACCTCTTCCTCACCCACACCCACGAGGACCATGTCGCCGACCTGCC
>CAYYVB010000040.1:0-11445 GCA_964475035.1 uncultured Opitutaceae bacterium
CCCTTTCACGGTAAGAACCGGGGTTCGAATCCCCGTGGGGACGCCACTCTAGTCCGCGTTCGGACCACTTGCCGCGATCATGAAAGATCGCGGCAAGTCGTTTTAGGAGGCTAGTTAACGCAGCGAGGCATCTTTTACGATCCCGCGAATTAGTCCGAACCGAGCTATAAGCACGCTCGGTTTTTTGGGAAAAAGGCACGTTTGCGCCGACATCGTGAAAGATCGCCGGCTTGAAAATTCTCCCTCGGTGCGGCATCGTTTCCGCATCCAATAACAACACTCGGGCCGAGGCCAAGTGGATCGCCCTCCAGAACGAATTGGAGGTTTTTATGAATGCGATCCCATCCTCAAATCCCAGCCCCTGTGACTGCCCGCCAGCCGCGATCTACACGCGCGCGATAGATGGGAAGAACGCCCGTCGTCAGGCTCTTATTTGCCGTGCCTACCTGAAACAGCGGGCACTCGCGGTCCTGCCGACGATTCCCGTCTATGCGGACGGACCGCGCCGGAAACGGTCATGAACGACGACGTTTCCGCCATCGTCAAAAAGGGGGTGCGTCCGATCCCGGTCGCCATCTACACGCGGGTTTCCACGCTGCATCAAGTAGGCGGGCGCTTCGATTCCTGCGCCAGCCAGGAACAGCTCGGCCGCGAGCATATCCAGAAGAACACGCACAAGGGTTATTACCTGAGCAGTGTGTTTACCGACCCAGCCTATTCGGGCGATACGATGAATCGTCCCGGCATCAAGGCGCTTATGCGGCACATCGAGGCCGGACAGGCCGAGGTGGTGTTGATCTTCAAGTTCGAGCGGGTGCTACGCAGCACGGAAGACTGGACGCCGTTCCGCGCCTTCCTTCGCAAGCACAAGTGCCGCCTCGAAAGCCCGATCGAGGATTTGGCGGACGAGACGCCGATGCAGAGGTTTCACAACAACATGCGGGCTAACCTCGCCGAATACGAACGGAACAACACGAGCGAGAAAGTCCGCATCAAGATGTTGGAGCAGGCCAAGCGGGGCCTGTGGAATGCGGGCCAGATTCCCTACGGCTACGACTACAACCGGGAAACACAGACGTTGCACCCGCACCCGGTGGAAGCTGCGGTTGTGCGACGCATCTTCGAGTCGGCGGCGCAACTGGTCACGATGACGGACATCGCGAACACGCTCAACGACGAAGGCCACCGCACGAAACCGCGCGTTTTCCAGCGGCGGGATGGGACTCGGGAAACGGTTGGCGGGAATCCCTTCCGCAGCGACCACGTGCAGAAGATTATCCGCAGCCCGATCTACACCGGCCGCGTGCGGCTGCACGGGGAGGAATTCGCGGGCAAGCATGAGCCGATTGTCTCGCGCGAATTGTGGGAGCGGGCCAACGCGGCCGTCGCCAAGCCCGTCGAGACGCCGCGGCGCATCGAACTGGCGAGCGACAAACATTTCCATCTCCTGAAAGGACTGGTGCATTGCGGCTGCTGCGGTCGCATGATGATCCCGGACCACGGCGGAAAGAAAAACGCCCAGGGGCTGCCCTACCGTTATTACACCTGCGGCGTTCACCGGCGTTACAGCGACCGGGTTACGTGCGCCGTGCGTCACGTGCCGGCGGGCCTCTTGGAAAGTGCGGTCATCCGCCTCATGGGCAGCGTAGGCCGCCGCGAGGAGATCGTGCAGGCTGTGATCCAAGGAGTGCGAACCACGGCGCAGACATCGCGCGCCGAGATCCGCACCCGGATCGAGACGCTGGACCGCGAAGTGACGCAGGTTTCCCGCCGGCTCGCCAACTGCATCGAGGCGATTGCCGCCGGCGGGGCCGAGGCAATCACCGATGAGCTGCGGGCCAAGGCCGCGGCCCTCAAGGCGGAGAAGGATGAGTTCGTCATCGCCCGCGAGCGACTGCGGCAAGAACTGGCGCTGCATGACCTAGGCGCGATGGACGGCAAGCGCATCGCGGAAGCTCTGACGCGCTTCGAGGAATTACTGCCGCATCTGTCGCCCGATGAGCAGAAGCATCTGGCCGCCCTTTGCGTGGAGCGCGTGGAAGTATGGGCGAAGCCGACGCCCAAAGTCGGCGCGGATCGCGAGCTGGAAATCCGCCTTCGCCTGCACGCGGCGCAACTGGTGCAAGGAATGGAAGAGCGCGTAATCGTGCGAGTGCGCGAGGCACGGCTCGCCCCGATTACCCGCCGGGTGATGCAACTGGAAAGCCGCGTCAGGATTGCCGGCTCCGGCCGGCAGGCGGAGATTCTGTCCCCTGTCCGGGAGGTTCTGGGCAAACTTACGCCATCGCCCGCCGCGTCGAAAACCCCCGAGCTGCGGCACCCGATTCACCTCGCGCTGTTGTGGAAAAAGAAGCTCGCGGCGAATCCCGCGCTCAATCACGTCGCGTTGGCGCGCACGGAGCAGGTGTCCGAAGCGACCGTCAGCCGCACGCTGAAGATGCTCAAGCTCCTGCCCGAGATTCAGGAAATCCTCCTGGGGCTGAAAACATGGGCGGATTTGCGGCGCTACAGCGGGAACCGGATGGTGGTCTTGGCCGACCTGCCGCCGGAACTGCAGCGGGAAAGATTCGCGCGGCTGGCTCCGTAGTGGCGAGAGGCGAGCGGCAGAGGAGGCCCGGGCCGGGTCAGGCTCAAAACAGCCAGCGTCCCACCTGACCCGATAGCCGCCCTTCTTTCTCGCCTGTCAAGGTGGAGCCGACGAAGGAGGACGACCTTGACAGGCGAAATACAATGGGGCGGCGGGCAGGGGGGGAGCCCACCCTCTGGTGCATCACGAGAAGGCAGAGGTGTGTTAACGAGAGAGGACTTTCAGCGGCTGTCGCAGTCAGGAGGCAAAGAGCTTTTCGGCGAGAAACAGCAGATCGCCAGTTTGTTCGCCCTTGGTGACAATGTGATCAACCCGCAGGTGGCGATAAGCGTCTTCGTCCGCCGAACTCAAATTCGCTGCGTGGACGATGATTCGCCCCGGAAACTGCCGACCCCGCAGATTGGCCACTAGTTGGCTTCCCTTCATTTCGGGCATCTGATGATCGGTGACGACGAGATCGAATCGGGCCATATCCGCCTCAGCCAGTTCCCAAGCCTCGCGACCGTTGTTGGCTGTGCAGACGATGTGGCCCCTGGCTGTAAATATCGCTTCCAGCAGCTCCGCATACAGGCGGTGGTCTTCGACGGAGAGTATCTGGAGTCTGCGCGGCATAAGCTATACCCAAGACAGGCTGTAGATATTATTCCGGCCTATTTCAAGGGACGACATGTCGCCCCTCATCATTCAGTATTTGGCCTAATCTTGCGGGCGATTAATCGCCCATGCCTAAAGCCCGCCGAGTTACCAAACTTCGCACAGACCGAAACTCAATCGCCAAGACTGTAGCGAAACTTCGGACGCAACAGAACTTGACGCAGGAGGACCTTGCCGGTCGGGCGGCGGTTGTGGGTTGGATGATTAGCCGCCATGTCGTGAAGCGAATCGAACGCGGCGAGCGTGAAGTGACGGATATTGAGCTGCGTAAGCTCGCCGCAGCGTTGCGCGTGCCGCCGGCAATCCTCCTGGAGTGAGTTCGGCCGCCTGCTCTGGCCGGCCTCTTTGCAACGATCCTCCAGATAGGGGTCTGTTTGCCTCGTCACAGGGATTTGAGAGGGCGTTTCGATAGATTCGCGGAAAACGTCGATAGATTATCGTCAGATTCCGTTTCGATAGATTGGCCCGGAAAATCGAAAGATTATCGTCAATTTAACCGGTCTTGAGTTCGTAGCGCGTGGAGCGACCTTTGCCGACTTGCACGAGCAGGCCGCGATTGGTCAGGTCGGTGAGGTCGAGATAAGCGGTATTGTAGCTCACGCGGAAAGTTTTCCGGCACCATCCGCTGGTGACGGCACCGATTTTCTGGACGCGGAGCATGATCTTTTTCTGCCGCTCGTTGAGCTGCGCCTCGGTGGCCGGCGTGATGAGTGCGCCGGCCTTATCGGTCACTTTGATCCGGTCGAACTGCCCGTTGGCTCCGGGGAAAGTGACGATGAAATAGCCATCGTCCTCCGCGTAAACCGGTTCATCCAAGCCGTGGTCGAGCATCGCCTCGCGCATCCGGGCGAAGCCGCTGCCACGCTGCTCCATCAATTGCAGGGTGGCCAGCGCCTGCGCGATGAGTGGGTTTCGCGAAGCCGGGCGGTAATTCCCCTTGCGGAGTTTGGCGAGCGTGAGGGGCTTCGGCGGGTATCCGGGGCTCGCGATTTCGACCCGGTTGCTGAAAACGCGCACGGTTATTTTCCGGGCCGCATCGTCATAGTTGCGGTGAGCGACGGCATTGACGAGCGCCTCGCGCAAGGCGCGCACGGGATATTCGTCGAGGCGGAGATTGTTGATGCCGACCACCCGGCGCGGATGCGCGGTGTGCCGGTCAATAAAGTCGAGCGCGGTCGTGACAGCCTGTGGCAGGGATTCGTTCAGGTTTTCCTGGGCGCGGGGCCGCCCGGTAATCCGTTCGCCGTCGTAGGCGTCGAGCAGCACTTCGACTTGAGGAAAACGATCCGCAGGCCGGGCGCCGAACAGCAGGAGACCGGCGGCAGTGGCCGGATAGATTTTCTTTTCCGAGTCGAAGGTGGCGAGTCCACGAGTGGCGAGCGCGTGCGCGGGAGCGTCATCGTAGATCACCATCTCCGGCTTGGGGAGAACTTTGACCGCAAAATCATGAAGCCAGTCACTCTTGAACTCCGTGGCGAGGACGTCGGGCAAGACGCGAGCCTCGAATGACGAGGCGATGTCTATGAGATGGGCACCTTCCGCCACTTCGGCGGCGGTGGCTTCGATGCCGAAGTCATCCTTGAGTGTGCGAAGCAAGGCGCGCTGCACTTCGGGCTTCAGATCCTCCCGGTCGTGGAAACGCTTGTAGGTGTGATTCGCCTTTTTGATTTCTGCGAGCAGCGCCTCGGTCTTGGCCTCGCGGCTTATGGCACCGCGGCCTTTGACGAAGACCAGCGTGGGCAGCTTCATTTGCTGAGCTAGGCGGTATTCGTGATGGGTGGCGGACAGGTCGCCGTCAGGACGGCCGTATTCCTGGGCGATGAGGAGGAGGTAAATGGAGCATCCTTTGAGCGCGGCCAGATAGGGCTGGGGCGTAGGGTGCGGTGGCGGAGCCTCCTGTTCAAACAACACGGCTTCGCAGTGTTTGAGCAGAAAGGGATCGGTGGAAATGATCGTCGCAATGGCAGCGCGCTCGAGTTCGAGCTCCTTCTGGACGGAGCTGACAAAGACGCGCAGTTTGCTCATGGGATGCTGGAAAGCTGAAAGAAAAAACGCCCCGAGTTTTACCCCGGGGCGCTGGCCCGTGCTAGGAGGCAGGCAAAGTATAGAGATTTTGGCAACCCTGGAGGCAGATCATCCGAGTTCGATCAGCCCGGTTTTCCCGGTCGCAAGATCAACCAACAACTGGATGACCGCCCGCTTACCCGTGCCATCGAGCCGTGTAAAGCAGTCGGCGAAGTCGAGCCGCGAGCGGTCCTGTAGATTGCCCAGGATTTCCCAGGCCGCCCGTTCCCCGGATGACGCGCCCGCATGGCCGCGCGCCATTCGTTTCAACGTCGCCAACGCTTCTTCGCTTTGTGGGCTCATCGTTTTTTTCGTCCGGCAGTTTCTGGCGGCACACGTTCGGTCAGCGCGTGAACCATCAACTGTTCGGTAGTCGGGCACATTCCACGCAGGCTTTGCCGCATCCGGCGTGCCGTGCGGGCGTAACGGCGCAGCACGGTTTCAGGGAGGTGAAGAGTGATCGCGATGGTCATGAAAGAGAGACGCGCACCCCGCCGGCTTTCCCCGTGCCGCCTCGGAGTCGTTCCGAAGCTGGCGCACCGGCGGGGCGCGCGAAGATCAGCCAGCGGCAGCGCCCATCGCCGGAGCCGGGGCGTTCTGGGCGGGAGCCTGTTTGTTGCCGAAGAGTTTTCCGAAGTTCTGGCGGTTGTATTCGGAGAGCACTTCGCCGACGAAAGCCTGGTCGTGGTGGTAGGGATTCACCCTGGCGACGGCGTCGTCGATGCGTTTGCGCACCTCCGGGGTCTGCTGGTCGTAAAATTCCTTGGCCTTGGGCAACTGCCGGTTGATGCGCTTCATGACCTCCTCGTGCATTTCGAGGTCTTTGAGCATCAGCGTGCGCGCGGCGCGCTCGGGATTCTCGGCGATGAGTCTTTTGTAGTATTCGAGGTCTTTTGAGTGCGCCTCGATGTAGGGATTGAGGCGCGCCTCGACGCGCTCGGCAGTGCGGTAGGTGGGCCTCGATTGGTTGGCCGTGCCGTTGGTGGCCGGGGCGGAATTGGCCGGCGCTTGGGACGCCGCAGCCGATTGCTCCGGCTTCTGATCGGGTTTGGATTTATTGGAACGCATCGGATTTATGGGTTGGCGTTGCCGGCCACTTCAATCGGGTGCGGGCCGGGCGTTGGGCACCGGGCAGAGGGTGCCCTAGTTCAAAACGGGATTCATGGGCGGCTCGGCCGCGCTCACGACGCGCAAGGCGAGATCGAACTGGCCGCAAACGTCCTTGGCGTCGTAGCGGGTCAGGACAAAGGCCATGAGGCTCTTGGCCTCGATCCGCGGTTTGGTTTCGCCGAAACGCTGATTCAGTTCGTCCGCCGCCTGATAATATTCGGCGGCCACCGTCTCCGGCAGGGTGATGTTTAGGGTGATCATGGGTAAAATAGTATGCCAGTATGCCAGTATGTCAAACAAATAGACCCGGCTGCCTCGCGGGTGGTCGCGCCGCCGCGCCGGACCGCCAGCCGAAGCCGGCGGCTTGGGGCCGGCTTCGGCGCGGGCCGGCGAGCGCAGCGGCGGCGGCGCGATCTCCCGCGAGCTTAAGGTCGCCGACGAGCCAGGAAACCGGGAGCGGGCCAAGGGACGCGGCCCGCTCCGGGTTTCCGTTGGTCTGCACCGCGATCCGCACTTCCACGGTGATACCTGCAAACCGGCGGGCATCACCCAGGCCCGCCGCTTGGAGTTCGACTTTTACGATGGTGAGACCGGGTGTCTGCTCCAGCCGGGCGAGCAAAGCGACAATCTGCGGCCACTGTGCGAATGGTGTTTCTCCCCGCGTAATCGAACCCGTGTGGGATTGCTGCCGCCAGTGCCAGCCGGAGGGAAGCGAGCGCGGGAATTCCGCGAGCTGCGTGGCCGTCCATCGAGGTTCGGCTACGGACGCCGCTCTTTTGCGCCACTCCTCCCGCGCGGCATCCGTCGCGTCACGCAGACTTTCGCGTTCGGCATGGAGCGCCTCCCACTCTGCATCGGCGGACACTTCCGAAGCCGGCAGGAGCCGCAGTCCATTCGAGATGCCGACGAGCACGGCCACGCTGATCGTGAGCCGGATCGCCTGGGTGCGAGTAAGCTGGCCTTTCATGGCGCGCCTTTCCCTTGAAGGCTGAAGAGCCCGCTTGCGTTCGGTGGTCCGCCCGCAAGAGCGAGCTTTGGGTGAGCCTGGCGCAACGCCTCCAGCCAAGGGCTGAAGCGTGCACTACCCGGTGACACTCCCCCGAATACCGTGAAACCGTCGGTTGTGGCGACGAAGCGGTTCAGGGCGATTTCCGTGGGCAGGTCGGTTCCCAGCGCCGCGAGGATCGCGGCGACGGGTGGAGAGGCGGTGCGTCCCTCGATCTGCGCCCGGAATCGGGCGATTTCCACCGCGTTGGCGCGCAGCGGTTCGAGTTCGGCGCGCAGTGCGGCTTTTTCTCTTTCCCGCAACGTGGCCGTTTCCTGCGCGGTGGCATGACGCCATGTGTGGTTTCCGAGGAGGCCCACCGCTGCAAGGAGGCAGGCGATGCTGGCCGCTGCGGCCACTCCTGCCGGGGTCACAACAGGGCTGGGTGGCAGGAGTTGGGCTGGATGACGCGGAGCGATGACGACTGGCATCCCCAGCGTCGTCTCGAGTTCCAGCACCTCAACGGCAGGCTTTTCGTCCAACGGCAGCAACTCGTTGAGCATGACGACAAGCTCCGGCTCCGCCTGAACCAACCAGACAGGCTCGGCGGGATTGGTAGTGAGCACGTCGCGCAGATACGCGGCCAACGAAGGCAAGGCATTGTCCCCCTGCCATCGTTCAATCGTGCGTGCGCCCTCTGTGGAGTGCCGGTAAAGACACACCGCGTCTCGGCGCATCGCGGCCATGAGCACCGCGCCGGATTCAGTCAAATCCGTCGGCAGCGCGTTGAGCCAGGTCGGGAGCGGCCAGGCTTTCCGCACCTGATAGCCGGCTTCGGCGAGCGACCGCACGAGTTGGTGCAAGGCTGCGCTGGCTTCCAGATGCAGCAGCGTATGGAAAGCGTCTTCGCGCCGCAGGATCGGCTCGTGGCTCCAGGCAATACCGGGCACGGCGAGTTCGGGGTGAAGCGCTGTGAGGCTCAGGGCGAGCGTCGCACGATCCGCCTGCGGGCAGTCGGTCGGAATGGTGGCAAACCCCTCCGGCTCGTAGATGAGCCGGAGGCTCCGGGGAAGCTCGGGCCGGGCGGCGAGCAGCCGTGCTGCGGCTTCGGCGAGCGAATCAAACCGCACGGGTTCGGATTCGCCCGCCGTCCACCAGGCTTGTCCCCACAGGAGGACGGTCGCCTCAGATTTCGGTGATGTAGATGTAAACATCGGTGGTTCCATTGGTGGGTGCGGCATACGCGACGAGGCCGGTGTCGCAGGCCGCGCCGGCGACGGGAGCGAGCTGCGGCGCGTTCATGGCCAGCGCCAGTTGATAGGCGTCGGTCGCGGGGACGCCCGGAATCACCAGATAGGCGATGATGACGTTCGCCGGGCGGTCATTGATGCCATCGAGCCGGAAGTTCGCACCCTGCGCGATCGACGGCAGCGAGCCAGGGTTCGAGGAGCGCGCTTCGACGCGGGTGACGGCGGACCAGTTTCTTTGCGGCGCGGCGTCAGGGGTCATCACGAACGCCTGCGATGTCTGGCTCCAGGTCACTTCATTGCCGGTGCCGGTCGAGGTATAGACCTGCGTGCCCATCTTGAGGCTGATCGGCCGGTCGAGCTTGCCGGTTGCGAGGAGGATGGTGTCGAGTCGGGCGGCGTTGCCCTTGGCGATGTCGGTCGCCCCGGTGAGCGCCGCGCCGGACGTTGGAATACCTGCTCCTTCGGTGCGCGGGATCGAGCCGTTGCCTCCGGGAGTGGTGATGAACGAGGTCAGTGCCGTCTGGAGCGTTTCAACGGTTTTCTGGACCTGTTGAACCCTCGCAGAACGGAGCGCATCGAAGCCTTTGGGGAGGAGGAAGCCGACGAGAACCGCGATCACGGCGAGAACCATGACGAGTTCGAGCAGGGTGAAGCCCCGCGCGGTGGACGTTTTCGGAGAGCGATGTCTCATGTGTTTTCATATTTCGGGTGGGCGGGGAAAATCAGAGGACGCGGGCGACTTCTTCGACGGTCGTAAGTCCAGCGGCAGCGGCTGCCAGCCCGTGCTGCCATAGCGTCAGGTGGCCATCGCGGTCGCGCAGGGCCACGAGTTCGGTGAGCGGCGCGTTGTCTTCGATGAGGCCCGCGAATTTGGCCGCCGGCACGACCTCATGGATGGCGAGTCGTCCGCGATAGCCGCGCCCCTGGCAGGCGGGGCAGCCTTTCGCGCGAAAGAGAGAAGCATAGGGCATCCGGTGCTGGACGCGCAGCCGGGCGAGGTCTGGATGTGGCTCTCGACATTCCGGGCAGAGTCGCCGCACCAGCCGTTGCGCAGCCACCAGTCGCAGAGCGGAGGCGAGCAGGAAATTTTCGACGCCGAGATCGCGCAGGCGCGGGATGGCGGCCAGGGCGTCGTTGGTATGGAGCGTGGACAGCACCAGATGCCCGGTGAGCGCGGCGCGGATCGCGAGTTGCGCCGTCTCGGCGTCGCGAGTTTCGCCGACGAGCATCACGTCGGGATTTTGCCGCAGGAGAGCGCGCAGCGACGTGGCAAACGTGAGCCCGATCTTTTCCCGAATCTCAGTCTGTCGGATGCCGGGGAACTCGTATTCAACCGGGTCTTCAAGAGTGTGTATCACCCGGCCACGGTGATCGAGTTGGTGTAGCGCAGAGTGAAGCGTGGTGGTCTTGCCCGAACCGGTCGGCCCCGTGAGGTAGATAAGGCCCGCCGGGCCGGTGAGCGCGGCGCGCATGGCCTCGGCTTGCGGAGGCGCAAGGCCAAGGTCGGCGAAAGATTGGCCTGGCATGGTCTGGTCAAGCAGCCGGATGACGAGGCTTTCGCCGTGGACGGTGGGAACGGTGCTGAGGCGCAGGTTGAACTTCCGGCCGCTTTCTTGGAGCACGGCGCGGCCATCTTGGGGCAGGCGGCGTTCGGTGATGTCGAGGCCACCGAAAATTTTCCCGCGCGCGATGAGAGGGTCGCGCTGCGAGAGCGCGATCCGCGCATGGTCGCGCATCTCGCCGTCCACCCGGAAGCGCACGCAAAGTTCGTTTTCTTTCGGCTCAAAATGAATGTCGCTCGCGCGCTCGGCGGCAGCAGCGCGGAGGATGGAGTCGAAATTGCGCGTGACGTCGGGGCCGGCCCCGGCAAGCCGCGACGGTTCCGATGGGCGCGGACGGAGGGACTGGAGCAGTTCGCGCATCAGGGGATGAGCTTGGGTGTGAGGAAAATCACCAGCTCGGTGCGGTGGCTGGACACGGCCTTGCTGCGAAACGCCTGACCCAGCAATGGAACGGCCCCGAGCACAGGCACGGCGCGGGTGCTTTCGCCGCCTTCCTCGGAGATGAGGCCGCCGATCACGGCGGTTTCGCCGTCGCGCAGCCGCACGATGGTCGAGGCTTGTTTGACCTCGGTGACGGGAGCGGTCTGCCGTCCGTCCGGGCTGGTGACGACGGATTGCAGGCGCGTGATGGCTGGCAACACGTCGAGGGTGATGACGCCCTGGGCGTCGATCTGCGGCGTCACCGCGAGGATCGTGCCGATGGTGATGGTCGTGACGGAAAACTGTTCCTGCGTCTGGTTGACCGGCACGGTGCTGCCGCCCGACTGAAAGGTCGTGGACTGTTGGAGCCGGAAAAACGGCCTGTCCTCGCCAATCTTGATGAAGGCCGTTTGATTATTGAGTGCTCTCAGCCTTGGCTGCGCCACGGTCTTGACGTTGCCCTGCTGTTGCAGGGCGTGGATGACGGCCGTAGCGCGGCCGATGCCGAGGTTGGCGGCGAAGGTGTTGGCCGCGAGCAGCGAACCACCCACGCCGGCAACTTGCAGCGGTGCGGTGCCGTCGATTTGAACGGAGCCGGCGGAGGTGGAGGCGAGTTCCCAATCCACGCCAAGTTTCCGCTCCTCGTTCAGAGACACCTCAACAATGCGGGCCTCGATCTCCACCTGTTGGGTGATGCGCCGGTTGACGAGTTCGATGTAGGCGCGGACGATGTCGTGGCGCGGCCTCGGGGCCGTGATTTGGGCGACGCCGCTGAATTTGTTCAGGATGAGCGTATCGCCGTCGCCCAGCATG
>CAYYVB010000040.1:11455-14084 GCA_964475035.1 uncultured Opitutaceae bacterium
GCATGGTGCGCAACTCCGATTCAAGACCGGTCCAGAAGGTATTTTGGTTCTCCTGCGAAATCGAAACCTGGGTGGCGTCGGAGCCGGCCTGTCCTTGCAGGGTATTGTTACGGTTGGCCTGCGGGAAGATCGGTTGGCCATTTGCACCATAGCCGCCGTAACCGCTGTTGTTGCCGCCGAGCGTGATGGAGGCGCTGCCGGAACCGCTGCGCGTGAGTTGCGGATAATCCACCGCGTAGAGCACGGTGCGGCGGTAGCGCACGGCGAGGCCATCGGGAGTCTCCTCGAAGGAGTAGCCGCCCGGCTCGGTGAGGGCAGTGAGCGCGGAACGAAGTGTCCCGTTGGCGATCTCCACCGTGACTTCTCCGGTGACTTCGGGGTCAACGATGATGTTGGTCTGACAGGCGCGAGCGAGCGAGCGCAACGCGGCGGGCAGCGGCGCGGTTTCGAGCCGCAGGTTGGTTACGGTGCGGTCCAACAGCGCGGGCTGGGCCGCAGCGACGACGGTGACGGAGAGAAAAAAGAGAAGGATCTTCATGGATTGGTCTGGATGAGGTAGGCCGGGGACTCCGGCGTGTGGCCGGTTTGGAGAAGTGTGCGCGCCTGAGTGCTGTATTTGAGGACGGCGGGCGCGGCGGTGTTGAAGGCTCGGGTCACGGGCACCGCCGGGAGGTAATAGTCATCTCCGCCCTGTGTGGCTTGGATGCTGACGCTGCCGGGACCGGTGAGTGTGAGAACCCCGTCGGCAAAGGTCGCCGGCCCGCTGACGCTCAGCGTGACAGGCAGCCCGGAAGTGCTCGTCACGTTGAGCGGGACGCTCGTGCCCACGCTTTGGTCGGCGATGGCCGGAAACTGGATCGTCTGTGCAGCCTTCGGCTCGAACAGCGCGTGCACAGAGAGCGTGTGGGTCACGGTCAGCGTGATCGTCGGCGACATGCCGCTTGCATCGCCGGTCCAGCCAGCGAAGCGATGGGTGGTATTCGCTCCCGCCACCACCGTTACGATGGTGCCATAGGGATAGTTGCCGCCCGGCGTAACGCTGCCTCCGGCGCTGGCGCTGGTGACGAGCGAAAAAACCTTCGGCGCGAATAGCGCCTGCACCGTGCGGTTGCGGTCCATCAGCACCGCGAGCGGATTGGCGGTGCCGCCGGCGTCACCACTCCACCCGGCAAAATCGTGGGCCGCGTCGGCGGCGGCATTCACGGTGGCGAGGCTGCTGGCCGAGAATGTGCCACCCGGCGAAACCGTCCCTCCTGCGGCGGCCACGGTGGTAAGAGTGTATTGCACCGGCGGCGGCGCGGTGACGGTGATGACAACCGTGGCGGAGTGATACCAGCCACTGCCGTCACTGGCAGCCGTTCGCACATGATAGGTGCCAACGTCGGTGAAAGTGAACGTGGCAGACCGGGTCGAGTTGGCGGCGCTGCCAACGGGGCCGCCTTGGAACGGTTCTCCGGCGGCAAAGCCGGCTTCAAAGTTCCAAGCGCCATCCGGGCGCTGGATGTCGAGATTATGATTGGTGAGGTTGCCGTCTGGATCGGTAGCTCGTCCTGTGATTGTCAGGGCGGTGCCGGTGGTGATGGTCTGCGGGCCGGGTGAAAGCAGCGTGACGGTGGGCGGGTTGTTGACCGGTGCGGCAATCGTGACGGTGTGCGAAATCATCGGCGAGGTCAGGCCGCCTGCATCCACGGCTTGGGCGGTAAAGGTCACGGTCTGCGGCCCGGCGTCGCTCGTCGGGTTGCCTGAGTCGCCGGTCACGCCGTTTCCGCCCCCCGCGAAGGCGAAGGGCTGGCCGTTCTTCCAGATATTGACCTGGGCTAAATTGCCGTCCGGGTCGGTGCCCCGCGCGGCGATGGTGTAGCCCTGCTGGTGGCCGGTGCTGGTGGGAGCCGTCACCCACTGGACAGATGGAGCGCGATTGGCGGGAACAACAGTGATTGCCACCGTGGCCGAGTGATACCACCCACTGCTGTCGGCGGCAGCGGAGCGCACATGGTAAGTGCCCGCGACTGTGAAGGTGAAAGCAGCGGAACGGGTCGAGTCACCGCCGCTGCCCACCGGCCCGCCCTGAAATGGCTCGCCGGATGCGAACCCGGCTTCAAAATTCCACGCACCATCGGGCCGCTGAATGTCGAGATTGTGATTCGTGATGTTGCCATCGGGGTCGGTGGCGTGGCTGATGATGGTCAGTGCTGTGCCGGCGGTGATAGTCTGGCTGCCAGGCGCAAGCAGAGTCACTGTCGGCGGCTGGTTCACCGGTGCGAAAATCGTGACCGTATGCGTGATGACGGATGAAGTCTGGCCGTGGCTATCGACCGCCTGCGCTGTGAAGGTGATGGTCTGCGGGCCGCCGTCGCTCGTCCAGTTGCCGGAGTCGCCATCCATGCCGTTGCCTCCGTCGGCAAACGCGAAGGGTTGCCCGTTTTTCCAGACATTGACTTGGGCTAAGTTGCCGTCCGGGTCGGTGGCCCGCGCGGAAACAAAGTAACTCTGGCCATTTGTTGCCGACGAGGGCGCGGAGATCCAGGCAATGGACGGTGCTTGATTGGCCGGCAGAGGGGCTGGGAGCCAAAACGGTTCGTTATAAGGCCGTTCGCCCGCCGCGTTGTGGGGCCGTGGAGAGTTGTAA
>CAYYVB010000041.1:0-13997 GCA_964475035.1 uncultured Opitutaceae bacterium
GGTGAAGCGCTACAGCAGCGGCATGTATGTGCGGCTCGCCTTCGCGGTCGCGGCGCACCTCGAACCGGAGATTCTCATCGTGGACGAGGTGCTCGCCGTCGGCGACGCGGCCTTCCAGAAGAAATGCCTCGGCAAGATGCAGGAGGTCTCGCGCCAGCAAGGCCGCACCGTGCTGTTCGTCAGCCACAATCTTGGACAGATCCGCACACTTTGTTCGCGAGCTTTGCTGCTGCACAAGGGGCGACTGGAATTCGGTGGATCGGCCAGCGAGACGGTCGCCCGTTATCAATCGACCGCTCAAATTTCGACCCACGAACAGAAACTGCAAGGACCTCTTGCTCACGCCGTGCGGGTGAGCAATGTCAGACTGAGCGGTTCAACCGTCGGCGCGGCCCAGTGCTCACGCAGCGACCCGGTCGCGGTCGAATTTGAAGTGGAACTGGCACAACCGATCGCGGGCCTCCGCATCACTGTCGTGCTCTTCACCGATGGCATCAGACTGGCCACGACGCATGAGGGACATCCGGACGAATACACACCAGCTGATGCCGGCCTCACGCGTGTGCGCTGCACATTGCCAGTCAGCGCGCTTCAACCCGGGACTTTTCAAGTGGGTCTCGGTTTTTGCGATCGGCATCCATCCAATTACGCATGGACCCCGGAGGCCCTCAGTTTTGAGGTTCTTGAAGACGAGGAACAGCGCGGTCCACGGGAGCAAATTGGCATCGTTCGGCTCCCGATCACCATCGAACGGTTATCGAATTCCGCCTGATTCGCGACAGAGGCGCCGCCCCAGCAATCTGGCGCGAAATGCTGGATGATGGATGGAGTAGATCCCGGATTGGAATCGCTCCGCAAAGATTCTGATGAGAGTCGCCCTGATTAGCTACGAGTATCCTCCCGCCGTTGCGATCGGTGGCATCGGCACCTACACGTGGAGCGCATCGCACATGCTCGTGCGCGGCGGGCATGAGGTCGTGGTCTTCGCGGCCGGTCAACCCGGCCAGCCCGAGCGGACGAGCACCGTGGAAGTCGTGCGGTTGGATTGCCCCGATCGCTATCGCTTCGCCCCGCTCGTCGCGAGAGCCGTGGCCGAGCGGCATCACGCGCAGGCGTTCGACGTCGTCGAATCACCCGAATACGCCGCCGAGGGAGGCGCGCTGGGGGAAGTCCTGCCGGGATTGCCCCGCGTGGTGCGGCTGCACACGCCGCACTTCCTGGTGCGCGAGCTCAACCATGTTCCGCCCACCCGATGGCAGCAGCTCCGCTTCACTTTGGGAGCTATGCGTCGTGGTCGGTGGGCGTGGCTGAACCGGAACCCCACCGCTGAACAAACAATCGATCGGCTGGAAAGAGCAGCGATTGCCCAGGCTGACCACGTTTCCGCCCCTTGCCGATCGATTCGCGATCTAGTCGCCGCACACTGGCAGTTCGACGCAACGCACTGGAGCACCACTCCCTACGTTTACACCCCTCCGGCCAAGCTGCTCGCATTGCCGCCGGCCGGCACGGAGCCGCGCGTGCTTTTTGTCGGTCGGTTGGAATATCGCAAAGGTGTGCTCGAGCTCGCGCGGGCGATCCCCGCTGTGCTCCGCCGGCACCCCTCGGCCCGCTTTGTCTTCGCCGGCCCCGCGCTGCCGCGAGCGGGTGGCCGTGGCGACACGATGGACGAGTTGCGCCAACTGCTGCGGGCGCAGGCGGCGCAGGTTGAGTTCACCGGCCCGCTCGATGCAGCGGCGGTCGAGCGTGAACTTTCGCGCGCTTCCATCGCAGTATTCCCGAGCCGCTGGGAAAACTTTCCCAACGTGTGCCTCGAGGCCATGAGCGCGGCCCGGGCGGTCATCGGGAGCTCGGCCGGCGGCATGGCGGACATGATCGAGGACGGCGTCTCCGGATTGCTTGTGCCGCCGCGTGATGTCGCGGCCCTCGAGCGTGCACTTGATACTCTGCTGCGCGAGCCGGCGCGGCTTGCCCCGCTCGGCCGCAACGCCCGCGAACGCGTGCTCGCGCTGTTCTCCGAAGCCGCGGTCCTGCCGCAGCAGCTCGCCGGCTACGAGGCCGCCCGGCGCCACGCGGCCAACCGCTGACACCCATGCAACTCTCGGTCCTGCTCCCCGCCTACCGTCCGCCACCCGAGCACATCGGGCCGACGATGTCGGCGCTGCGCGGCCAGACCCTGCCGGTGGAAAGTTGGGAGTTGGTCGTCATCGACAACAACTCGCAGCCGCCGATCTCCGCGGAGCTGGCCGCGTGGCATCCGCACGGACGCGTCGTCCGTGAGGAACGTCCCGGGCTCGTGCACGCGCGTGCCGCCGGCATCCGCGCCAGTCGGGGCGACGTCATGGTCGTGGTCGATCAGGACAACGTCCTCGCGCCGGACTTCCTCGCCACCGTGCTGGCCATCGCCCGCGAGCATCCGAAGCTCGGCACCTGGGGTGCGGGCACCATCTCACCGGTTTACGAGCGCCCGGAACTCGCTCCGCCGGTCTCGCTCCATGCCTTGCTGACACTGCGCGCGGCGACGCACACAAGCATCTCGACACACATCCACGACAATGCCTCGACCCCGTGGGGCGCGGGGTTGTGCCTGCGGCGCAATGTGGCCCTGGCCTACCTGGAGGAACTCGCCGCCAATCCGCTCAAGGCGCGCCTTGATCTCTGTGGCGATCGCCGGCTCTCCGGCGGCGACACCGATATCTGTTACACCGGTTGCCGGATGGGTTTCGCGAAGGGCGTCTTTCCGGAGTTGCGCATGCAGCACCTGATCCCCGCGGGACGCTGCGCCGACAGCTACCTGATCCGGACGGCGACCGACCGCGGGTTTTCCGAGGTGCTGCACGAACTGATCCTGACCGGCCGCATGGCCACCGAGCCGCGTGGTCCCTGGGCCTTCGCCCGTCAGTGGTGGAGAACCCGCGGCTTCAGTTCGCTCGAACGCCGGGTGCACTTCGCCCACCGCCGCGGACGGTTCCAAGCGATCGAGGAAATCCCCCTGCTGAAATGAGCCGGCCGCGCATCTATTTCTACTGCTGTCCCGAGGAGGACAACCTGCAGGAGGATGTCATCACTCTGGCCGAAGGGCTGCGCGAATGGGGCGTGCCATTCCACGCCAGCTGCAATTACTGGCGCGAGACACCGGACTCCGGTTCCTACCTGCTGCGCCACGATCCGTCCGTCTCGCCCGACGACTGCGACATCGTCGTCGTGAGCTACACGTGGCCCAAGTGGACGCGCATGGGGACCTTTGAACACGTGCGCCGGCCGCTGCCCGAAGGGCTTTTCAAACCCGGCCGCCGCTACCGCACGGTCTACATGGACAGCCATGACGGACACCGCACGGTTTCCTGGGAGCCGGAGTTCCGGCCTTTCGACCTCATCCTGCGCTCGAAACTCAACCGCCGGGCCTGGCACCCGGAAAATCTCCGGCCTTGGGTGCACGGGTTCCAGGAACGGATCCTCGCGGCGACCGCCGGCGCGGTCCCGTTCGAGGAGCGGGCCCGGAGCATCCTCCTCAATTTCGGCGCATCCCACCCGTTTCCGCACGGCACCCGCGACTACGCGAAGAAATTCTTCGAGCCGCACATCAGCCGGCTTTACGCGATCGACGCGACCAAGGACGACCTCACGCGCGAGCCGGCCGATCCGCACGACGCCCTGATGTGGCGGCAGACCGGGCGGCGATTCGCGCGTTCTTATTACGATCGCCTCAAGCGTTCCCAAGCCGTCGCCTGCTTCTGCGGCGACCTCATCCCGCCGATGCCGTGGAAAAGGCCCGAGCAATACCTCATCGGCGGCGGCAACCGCGCGCGCCTCAGCCGTGCGTTCTACGAAGCCTTGGCCAAATTCGATCCGCGCCCGCGCCGCAGCGTGCAGTGGGACAGCTTCCGCTTCTGGGAAGCACTCACGGCCGGATGCCTCGCGTTCAACCTCGACCTGGAACACTACGGCGTAGACCTGCCGGTCATGCCGGAGAATTGGAAGCACTATGTCGGCGTCCGTTTCGACCGCGTGCCCGAGGCAATCGAACGCCTCGCCGCCGATCCCGCCCTCGCCGGCCGCATCGCGCGCGCCGGTCGCGCCTGGGCGTTGGAACACTACTCCCCCCGCGCCATGGCCGCACGGCTGCTCGATTGGTGCGGTCATAACCTCCCCGACGCGAAGTCCTGATGAACGCCGCCCCCGCCCCCCTGCCGCGCGCGCTGTTCTGCACCTACGAGATTCCACAGTCGGTCAACGCCGGCAGCATGCAGTTGTTCCGCGCCTTGCAGGGCTATCCGGGGGACCGCCTCATGGTCTTGGGTAACGCACCCGAGCCCGGCGCCCAACTCCTGCCTGCGCGCTACGAGACCTTGCGCCTGCTCACCTATCGGCTCACCTGCACGCGCTTCCGCGACTGGGCCGCGGGGCTCAACGCTCTCGACTGGCTGCCCGAGCCCAACCTCGCCCGCTCGGTCGCGCTCGCGCGCGAGTTCCGGCCGGACGTGATCGTGACGGTGATGGATAAGCTCTCGTTCTACAAACACGCGTGGGCTCTGGCGCGCCGCCTGCAGGTGCCGCTGCTCACCGTGACGATGGATGACCCGCAGACCTTCGAACGCGCGGCCGCACCGTTCGAGGGCGCCTTCGTGCGAGTGCTGCGGCGCATCTATGGCGGCGCGGCCGTGTCGCTGGGAGTCAGCCGCGAAATGGGAGAATACCTGCGCGAAAAATTCGGTCGCGACACCGAGGTGTTTCATTTCGGTCCGCCCGAAGGCATGATTCCGTCCGACCCCGCCGCCTGCGGCCTTCTGAAGCGGAACGGCAAGCTCACGCTGGGCTACGCCGGCTCGATGAGCCTCGGCTACGGCGCGGGATTGCGGGCGATCCTGCCGGTGTTGGAGGAATGCGGGGTGCGCGTGATCGTTTACACCAAGGACCGCGATGTGGTGCAGCACCCCGCGCTAGAGAACCGCGGCTTTCTTCCCGTGGAAGAACTCTGGCCGGCGGTGCAACGCGAGTGCGATGCCGTCCTCCTGCCCTACTCGCCCGGCGACGACATCGCGCGCGTCTATCGGACGCATTTTCCGACGAAACTCTCCGAGTATTGCTGGCTGGGCCTGCCACTGCTCGTCACCGGCCCGGACTACGCGACCGGCTGGCGCTGGGCCGCCCGCCATCCCGAGGCCGCGCTCTGTGCCAGCGACCCGGACTCGCTCCGCGCCGCGGTGCGCCGCCTCCAGTCGGACTCGGCGCTCCGCGTGAGCCTCGCCACCGCCGCCGTGCTGATCGGACGCGAGCAATTCGACCCGACGCGCATCCGCGCGCGCTTCGCCGACCTGCTCCGCTGCGCCGCCGCGGGCCAACCTCCGCGCTGAATGAAGCTGCGCAATCTCTCCTTCTCCCGTCGCTGGGACTCCTACGCCGCCGTGCAGCCTTGGATCGGACGCTGGATGCGCAACCGCCGCTCGCAACTCGACCGTCCACGCGTCCGCGCCCTGCGGCATGTAGATATCGGCTGTGGACTCAACCGCCACAACGCCCTCCTCAACCTCGACTGGCAATGGACGCCCGGTCTGGACCTCTGCTGGGACATCACGCAGGGACTGCCCTTTGCCGACCAATCGATGCTCGGCGTCTACAGCGAGCATTGCTTTGAGCATTTCGATCTTGCGACGGTGCGACGCGTGGTGGCTGACGTGCGCCGAATTCTGCTTCCCGGCGGCACACTCCGCATCGCCGTGCCGGATGCGGAACTCTACCTGCGGTGCTATGTGCAACAGCTCGACGGCGCGCCCGGCGAAGACTTCCCCTTCGGCCAAAGCGAGCGGACCGATCCGCTCTGGACCCCGCTGGCCAGCGTGAACCGCGTCTTCTATCAGGATAGGGAATCCCCTTTCGGACACCGCACGATGTTTGATTTCCGCTCGCTGAAAAAAATTCTGGAGACGGCCGGCTTCACTGCGATCTGCCGCGTGGGATTCCGCACCGGTCGGGATCCGGTCTTGCTGGTGGACAGCGAGGTCCGCCGTCCCGAATCCCTCTACGTGGAGGCGGTCGCTCCATGAGTGTGCGCCTGTTCCATCCGATGGTGGCACCGCACATCCAGCAGGTCGCGCGCGCCCTGCACGAAGCGAGACAACTCGAGCGCTTTGTCACCACCATTTGCGACCGCCCGGAATCGCGCACCCAGCGCCTGCTCGATGCCGCCGGTCGGCTCGCCGGGCTCGATTTGGCGCGGGAATTCTCGCGACGCCGCGTCACGGAGATCCCGGCCGCGCGGGTGGAAGCTCATCCGTGGGGGGAACTGTTCCGCGTGGCCTTCGGGCGCGCGACCCGCCGGGACCTGCGCTGGCATGATGCGCTGTGGGACCGGCTCGAACACCGTTTCGACCACCGTGTGGCCCGCGCGCTTCATCCCGGGCTGACCGGTGTGTATGGGTTCCTCTACTCCTCCCACGCTACCTTCGCGCGCGCCCGTGCGCTGGGCATCCGCACGGCCTACGACCTGCCCTCGCTGGAAGTCGAATTTGTCGAGTCGCTGTTGCAGGAGGAGATCGCGCGCTTCCCCGAACTCGACACCCCTTTCCGCCGCTGGGTCAGTGCGCGGATCCCCGAGCGCAGCGCGCGGCGGCGCGCCGAATACGCGCTCGCCGACGTGGTGATCGCGAATTCGCGTCTCACCCGCGACAGTTACGCCGCCGCGGGACTCGATGCGAGCAAGGCCGTTGTGCTGCCGCTGGCCTCGCCGCCGATCATCGCTCGGGACGCGGCATTGGGCGGAGGCAGCGCGCCGGAGGCTCCGTTGCACCTGATCTGGGCCGGCAGTTTCACGCCGCTGAAGGGCGCGCATCATGTCATCGAGGCCTGGCGGAAGGAAACTCTCGGCCGTCACGCGCGCCTGACGGTGTTCGGCTCGGTCGGCTTGCCCGCGCGTGTCCTCGACCCGCGACCCGACGGCATCGAATTTCGCGGGAGTGTGCCCCGCGGCGAACTTCTCGCCGCGCTGCCCCAAGCCGACGCGCTGCTCTTCCCCACCCTCGCCGATGGCTTCGGCATGGTGGCGACGGAGGCTTGGTCGCGCGGCGTGCCCGTGCTGACCACACCGTGCGCCGGCGCCGCCGATCTGGTCCGCACCGGCGAGAACGGCCGGATCTTCGCCGCGGGCAGCGTCGCAGCGATCAGCGAAACCGTGCACTGGTGCCTCGCGCACCGCGCACAGCTCCGCGCCATGCGCGAGGCGGCCCTCGCGACCGCGGCGAATTGGCAATGGTCCGACTACCGCCGCGAATTGGCGGCGATCCTGCAGCGGGCCGGACTCTTTTCCCCCCGATGAACGAATCGTCCGGACAACGGATCTGCCTGATCACCGGCGGCCATGTTTCCTCGACCCCGCGCCTCGTGCGGGAGGCGGAGGCACTCTGTGACGCCGGTTACGAGGTGCACGTGGTGGCCGGACGCAGTTTCCCGCCGGCCGATCCGCTCGACCGTTCGCTGCTCGAGGGCGCACGCTGGAAATTCCACCAAGTGGACGGCGTCAGCGGCGGCGGCGCGTTGTGGCGGCGGTTGCGGCAGAAGCTGGCGAAACGGCTGCTGCTGCTCTCGCCGTTCGCCAACGTGCGCAACGCCGCGCTGGTGCAAGCCGCCGGCGCGCTCGCGCAGGCCCGCCTAGCGGCGGCATTGCGCGCCGACCTCTACATCGGCCATCAGTTGGCCGGGCTCGGGATCGCTGGCCTCGCCGCCGAGGAGGCCAACGCCTATCTCGGGTTCGACATCGAGGATTATCATGATGGCGAGACCACCGAGGCGATGGACGATCCCGCCCTGGTGACCGCGGCGCGCCTGCTCCAGATCCGCCTGCTGCCGGGTTGCCTGCATCTCACCGCCGCGGCGCCGCTGATCGCCGAGCGCTATCGCGAGGTTTACGGGGTGAAGGCGACGACCGTGCTGAACGTCTATCCGCGCAGCGAGGCTCCGGAGGAACCGCTGCCGGCCGCGCCGATCACGGCCGATCAACCGGCGATTTTCCACTGGTTCTCCCAGACCGTCGGTCCCGAGCGCGGCCTGGAACACATCGTGCGTATCCTCGGCCGGATGCGGACACCGGTGCGATTGCAGCTCCGCGGGCATGTCAGCCCCGACTATCGCGCCAGCCTCGAGACCCTCGCGCGCGAGTGCGGGGTGAAAGTGCCGCTCGAGTTCCTGCCCAGCGCCCCGCCGGCCGAGTTGGTCCGGCTCGCCGCCCCCGCGCACCTCGGGCTTTCCCTTGAGGAACGCATGCCGCCCAACCGCGACCTCTGCCTGCCGAACAAGGACTTCGCCTACCTGCTCGCGGGGCTGCCGGTGTTGTTCTCCAACACGCAGGCCCACACGGCGCTCGCTCCCGAGCTCGGCGAGGCTGCGCTGCTCGCCGATGTTTACCACAGCGCCGAAGTCGCGGAGCAGCTCGATGCCTTTCTCGCCGATCCGGAGCGCCAGCAACGGGCCCGGATCCGGGCCTGGGAGCTGGGCCAGGCGCGCTACTGCTGGGAAATCGAACGCGCCGCCTTCCTCGCCTCGGTGCGCAAGACGCTCCGCTGAACCATGCCGCGACTGCTCATCGTCTCCCCGCATTTTCCGCCGGTCAACGCGCCGGACATGCAGCGCGCGCGCATGAGCTTGCCGCACCTGCTGCGGGCGGGTTGGGAGATCACGGTGCTGGCGGCGGACGACCCGACACCGCTCGCCCCGCTCGATCCGGAACTCCTCGCCACCGTGCCGGCCGACGCGCGCGTCGTGCGGGTGCCTGCTTGGTCGCGGCGCTGGACCGGCCGGCTCGGGGTGAACACGCTCGGTCTCCGGTGGGTTTGGCCGCTCCATCGCGCGGCGCAGCGTCTGCTCCGCGCGGAACGGTTTGACGCCGTGTTTTTCTCCACGACGCAGACCATCGTGCTGCCTTTGGGCCGGCTCTGGCGGCGACGCTGGGGCGTGCCTTACGTCGTGGACCTGCAGGACCCGTGGGTGACCGACTATTACGATAGGCCGGGCGCGCCGCGTCCGCCCGGCGGCTGGAAATACCGCTTCGCCCGCGCACTCGCACGCATGCTGGAGGGCTGGACCCTGCGCGCCGCCGGGCACATCTGCAGCGTCTCGGCCGACTACCTCGATGCGCTCGCACGACGTTACGCGTGGTTCGACCCGGCCAAAGGCAGCGTGCTCGCCTTCGGGGCGTCGCCGGAAGATCTCGCCGCGGCCCGCGCGCTCGCCGCGCGCTCGGCCCGCATTCTGCCCGTCTCGCCCGCCTGCCGCCTCGTCTATGTCGGCTCGCTCGGTCCGGGTTTTCAACCGGCGCTGGACTTTCTGTTCGCCGCCGCGGTCCGCGCGGGAGCGACGCCGCGGGCGGTGGAATTTCATTTCCTCGGCACCAGCTATGCGGCAGCGGGCGCGGGACAGGCGACTACGACGGAACTGGCGCGCCGCCATGGTCTGGCCGACCGCGTGCACGAGCAAACCCAGCGCCTGCCCTACCTCGATGCGCTGCGGGTGCTCGACGAAGCCGACGCCGTGCTGCTGCTCGGGTCCGACGCGGCTGGCTACGCGCCGTCGAAGATCCACCCGGTGCTCTTCGCCGAGCGGCCGACGCTCGCGATCGGGCCGTCCGGCAGCGTGCTGGAGCAGAAGGTTGCGGAGTTGGGCGGCGCGGCGTTCTTCCCCTCGGACGGCGGCGAAGAGGCCAGCGCAGCCTTGAGCGCGATGCTGCGCGCACTCGGCACGGGGACGACGCCGGAGATGCGTCCGCTCGAGCGCGAGAACCTCGAGGCCAGGCACAGCGCCGCGGCCGTCGCCGCGCGGCTCGACGCGCTGTTCCGCGGATTGACCCGCTGATTTCTGAATGTTGCGAGAGACCTATTTCTGGCTGGTGGCGAATCCGGCGGTGATGCTGGGCTTGGCCGTGACCGGCATGGCCGCGTTGATGCGTTGGCCGGCGCTCGAGCGGCTCGCCCGCTGGTGGCCGGCGGTGGCGGCCAGCGTGTGCGCCGGGATGTTCCTGACGGTGGCGGTGCTTTATTTCACGCGCGCGGAATTCATCGATCATGTGGAGCCGCAGATCGCCGCGGTGAGCTGGCTGCACCACCAAGGTCAGCCGATCTATCACGCAATCGACGGCCGGCAGGTTTATGCCGGCGGTCCCTACGGGGCAGGCACGATTCGGCTCGTCGCGAGCGCCTACGCGCTGTTCGGCCCCGACTTGATCGCGGCCAAGCTCACGAGCGCCTTCGCATTGCTCATCGCGACGGCGGCTATGCTGGCGACGTTGCGCCGGGAGGAGCCGGCGGCGACGGGCAAGGGGCTCGCGTTCTTTGTGGCGCTCATCGCGCTGCCGTATGGCGCGGGATTCTGGCTCCGCGCAGATCCGGCGCTGCTGGCGGCCGCGGCGGTCGGCACGTGGGCGGTGGGCCTCGGCGGGCGGGTGGCCGCCACCGTGGGAGCGGCGCTCAGCCTAGGGGCGATCTGTTGGCTGAAGGTGCACGGCGCTTTCTACTTGTTCCCCGCCTTCGTCCTGCTCGCCGCACGCTTCGGCGGCGCCGCGTTCCTGGCTGCTGGGGTGGCCGGCGTCGGACTCGGTTTGTCGCAATTGCTGCCTTGGACCGGTCACGGCGAGCATTTCGTGGCGCTGCTGCGCGTCTATGCGCGCAATCCCTTCGGTCCGGAGCGCATCCTGCCGATGTTGCAATGGGCGCTGGTGTTCTCCGCGCCCGTGTGGGCCGCGCTGCTGGCGCGCGGGTCGCTGGCGGCGGTGCGACGTGACGCGCTGTTGCGGGCGGGCCTGCCGGCGCTGGGTCTGGCCCTCGTGAGCACGAGCGTGCTGGCGGCACGACCGGGCCTCGGTTACTGGCATCTCCTGCCGTTCGTTCCAGTGATCGTGTTGCTTGCATTGCGCTGTCGCCGGATCTTGCCGCCACCGGCACGTCTGGGTCAGGCCGTGTTGCTTGGTTGGTGGCTCACGGCGGCATTCCTCGTCTGGACGCGGCACGATGATGTCGTGGTGCGGCTCCTCGCGAACGAGGCGGCGGCCGAAGCACGGGAGATCGACGCGGTGCGCGCCCGCCATCCCGGACACGCCGTGTTGATGGGACTCGGTGAAGAGCTGAACCGGCCGAGCTATCGCCGCACCTTCCAACGCGCGCATCTGGCGGTGAGCGGCGAGCCTTATCCCTACGATCTGGTGGTCATGATGGATTACCAATACCTCGGCGTGCCCGCGACGCTGGCCTGTCCACCGTCGCTGCTGCCGACACAACGCCCGAGCATCGTCCTTGTTCCGGCGGGCGAGGAGCCGTGGGCCGCTGGCAGCGTCTTTGGCGGCCCCGCCGTCTCGGCCGAGTATCGCGCTCATTTCACGCGCCACTACCGGCTCTTGCAGCGCGGGCCGCGCTATGATGTCTGGGGCACCGCCGCTGCAACACCGGTCGAACAACCATGATCGTCGTCACTGAATCCACCCGCAACCGCATGGTCGCCACCGGCGTCGCTGCGTCGGTGGCGTTGTTCGTCTGGCTATTGATCCGGCATCCGGACGCACCGTTCGAGAACCGCATCTGGTGCGGCATCATCCTATCCCTCGCGCTCTGGCCATTGGTCCGCTGGGCCAAGACCGGCGGAGAGGGTTTCCCGTGTTTCGAAGCACTGAGTGCCTCGCTGATCCCGACGGAGGCTTTGCCGCTGCTCACGAAGCATCAGGAACTCCTCGTCTTCGGCTCTGACACCGTTCGGCTCGCCGCGCTCGCGATCATCACCTTTCAGCTGGCCCTGATCTTTGGCTTCGTCGCCGTGCGCGCGGAGCCGTTCCAGAATCTGTTTCTCACGAGCGAGGTCACTTCACGCAACATCCCGGGCATCCTTTCGTCGCTGATGACAGTCTCGACGATCTACATCTTCGTCACGACCTTCCTCTACACTCCTCCGTCCGGTTTGGTTGGACCACTGCGGGCAATCTTCACCGGGCTCGGCGTGGTGTCCGCCTACACGCTGGCTAGTTACGCCAGTCGCAAGCAGCTCAACCGGCAGCTGCAGACCCTGCTGGTCATCAACCTGATCATCGCCGGTCTCGCCTATTCCTCCTCGCTGGTGCTCGCATCCTTCGTCAGCCTCCTGCTTGTAACATTGCTGGGATACTGTTCGAGCGCGACCCGCATTCCATGGTTCGCCATTGGGACGGTCGTGGCGCTGGTCGCGTTCCTGCACAATGGAAAGAGCGACATGCGGGAAAAATACTGGATCGAGGAGGAACGGACGCAGATGACCGTCGCCCAATTGCCGGCCTTCTACGCCGACTGGGTCGAGATGAGCCTGAATCCGCGTCAAACCGACCCAAGCGATCTGCGCCAGCAGAGCGCCACGAAGAAGCTCCTCGAGCGCGTGTCGCTCTTCCACATGCTCTCGATGGTGGCGGAATACACCCCGTCGCGCCAGCCGCACCTCTACGGCGAGACTTATCGCGACATTCCCGCACAATTCGTGCCGCGCTTTTTCTGGCCCGAAAAACCTCGCGTGCACGTGAGCACACACCGGCTCTCAACCTACTACGGCCTGCAGGACGAACGAGCGACCGAGACAACGACCATCTCCTTCGGTTACCGCGCGGAGGCGTGGGCCAATTTCGGTTTCTACGGCATGGCTCTCATCGGTCTCTTCTTCGGTTGGGTCACGAAGGTTGCGTGGGCCAAGACCAAGAACGCGCCCACCTTTTCCCCGGTCGGCATCATGATGGTGGCCTTCACCGCTTGGTGCGTCGATGGCGGCCAAACGCTCAGCGTCTGGCTCAGTTCACTCTATCAGACGATGGTGGTGCTGACCGCCCTCGCCTTTACCGTGCAAAAAGTCCTTCGTGACTGACGCGCCGTCCGTTCCGCCACGCCTCGCCGTCGTGCTCTCGCACCCGGTGCAGTATTACAGCCCGTGGTTCCGTTGGATCGCGGCACAGGGCGAGTTGCATCCGCGTGTTTTCTACCTCTGGGATTTCGGCGTCACGGTCCGGCGCGACCGCCAGTTCGGGCGCGACGTTCGCTGGGACATAGACCTGTTGAGCGGCTATGAGCACGAGTTCGTGCCGAACACGGCGCGCGATCCCGGCACGCACCACTTCGGTGGCCTGCGCAATCCCTCCCTCGGCACGCGCCTGCGCGCGTGGCGGCCGGACGCGGTGCTGCTCTTCGGCTACGCCTACCGCTCGCACCTCGGCGTGATCGCACGTCCGCCCGCCCCGCTGGTGTTCCGGGGCGATTCGCATCTGCTCGGCCACCAACCGTCTTTGCTGAAGCGGATTGTGTTGCGCCGCCTTTTCGCCCGCTGCGCCGCGGTCACCTACGTCGGCGCGGCGAACCGCGACTACTTCCGCACCTTTGGTGTGCCGGAGGAGCGCCTGCATTTCGCGCCGCATTGCGTGGATGCCGCGCACTTCACCCGCACGCCCGCAATCGAGGCCGCGGCGGCGCGCCTGCGGACGGAGCTGGAGCTCGGTTCGCGTCGCGTCGTGCTCTTCGCTGGCAAACTCCTGCCGGCCAAGCAGCCAGGCGCCTTGCTCGACGCCTTCGTGAAACTGGCCCCGCACGACGCTGCCTTGGTGATCGCGGGCGATGGCCCGGAATTGCCTGCCCTTCAGGCCGTCGCGGCGCGTCACCCGGAGCTGGCGATCCGCTTTTTACCCTTCGCCAACCAGAGCGAGATGCCCGTCCGTTACGCGCTGGCCGATTTGTTCGTGCTGCCGTCCCGCGGGATCTACGAGACGTGGGGACTGGCGGTGAACGAAGCGATGCACCTCGGCGTGCCGTGCCTCGTCAGCGACCGCGTCGGCTGCCAGCGCGACCTCGTGACCGAGGGCGAGACCGGCTGGGTGTTTCCCGCCACCGAACCCGACGCGCTGTCCGGTGCGCTCGGCCGGGCGCTCGACGCGTTGCGCGGCGATCCGACCGCGTTGCGCCAGCGGATCGCGGCGCGCATCGCGCGCTACACCTACGCCGCGGCGGCGCGCGGGCTGGCCG
>CAYYVB010000042.1:0-2288 GCA_964475035.1 uncultured Opitutaceae bacterium
AGAACGCGATCACGCGCGTGACCTCGCACGCCGCGGCCGTGCAGGATTTCGCGTTCCCCGAGCAGGCGCGCTACTGCTTCGCGCTCGTCGACGTGGATCTTTACCTGCCGACCAAGGTCGCGCTCGAGCGCCTCTGGCCGCGGTTGAGCCCGGGCGGCGTGATCGTGGTGGACGATTGCCAGGAGAATCACGTCTACGACGGCTCGCGGCAGGCGCTGGAGGAATTCTGCGCCGCGCAGGGCGGGACCTTCGAGATCGTCGAGCACAAGCTCGGCGTGATCCGCCGCGCCCGTTGAGCGAGGCCGCGAGAAGTAGCAGCCGACGTAAGTCGGCTGACGAACGTGGAGCGCAATCGGGTCGATCATCCCTCCAGCCGTCTCACGACGGCTGCTACGAGGAAGTGATCGCTCGCGCAACTTACCCGGCGATCGTCACTCGCAGGCGCCGAGCACGATGGGCGTCGCTTCGACGAGGGTCGGGAAGATCCGTTCGGCGCCGTGGGCCTGCAATTCCGCGGCGCTGTGGGTGCCGGTGGTGACGGCGATGAAGGCCAGGCCGGCGTTCTGCGCGGCGGCGAGGTCGTAGATCGAATCGCCGATGAGCAGGCTGGTCGCCGCGTCGGCGTTGAGGGCGGCGAGGGCGTGGCGGGCGAACTCGGGCTCGGGTTTCAGCCACGGCGTGTCGCCGGCGCCGAAGATCCCGGCGAGGTGCGGCGTGAGGCCGAGATGGGCGCAGACTTCCCGCGAGGCGTCGCCGCGCTTGTTCGTCAGCACGCCGCAGACGACCCCGCGCGCGCGGAGGGCGAGCACGAGTTCCAAGGCGCCGGGAAGCAGGGCGACGTCGTCGAGGTTGGTGGTGCGCCAGTGTTCCAGGTAGAGAGGGAGGATGCGCGCGACGTTTTCCCGGCCGGCGAGGGTTTCGATGGCGTCCTCGAGGCCGCGGCCGATGGCGTCGCGAACCTGCCGGAGCGTCGGCTCGGGCAGGCCGAGCGTGCGCATGGCGAAGGCGTGGCAGCGGTGGATGGCGGCGAAGTGGTCGAGCAGCGTGCCATCGAGGTCGAAGAGGACGGTGCGGGTGCGCATCGGGAAAGGCGAAGGATTGGCGCTGCGGCGGGACGGGCGAGCGAGAAATGGCTGGAGCCGCGGGCGCACCGGGGTGAAAGTCGGGCCAATGCCGGAACCGACCTCACCAGCCCGCGCGGAAGCGACCCTCGCCGAGGGCGTGCTGACGTTGCGGGTGAGCGGCGAATGGCGGCTGACGGGGGAGCGACCGGAGTGGCACGCCCTCGTCACGGCCGTCATGCGCGGGCAGGGCGGGGGACCGATGCCGCAGGCCGTGCGCGTCGTCGGCGAGGGAATCACGGAGTGGGACAGCTCGCTGCCGTTGCTGGTGCGCCAGGCGCGGCTCGGCGCGGAGGCGATCGGCGCGAAGTTCGAGGCCACCGGCCTGCCGCCCGGCGCGGCGGAGTTGGAACAATGCCTCACCCGCGAGGCACGCACGACGGTGGCCCCGCCGCCACCCGCGCTCGATCTGTTCACGGCCATCGGCCTCGCCACGCAGCGGCTCAGCGTCGAGGCGCGCGATATTTCCCGGCTGGTGGGCGAATGTTCGTTCAGCATCGGCCGCTTTGTCCGCGGGCAGGCGTTGTTCCGTTGGCGCGATTGCTACGCGGAGATGCAGCGCTCGGGCGTCGAGGCGCTGCCGATCGTGTGCGTGATCGCGTTGCTGACGGGCGTCATCCTCGCCTACCAGGCGGCGGCGCAGCTGCGGCAATTCGGCGCGGACATCTTCGTGGCGGACATGGTCGGCATCGCGATGGTGCGCGAGATGGGGCCGTTGATGACGGCGATCGTGCTTGCCGGGCGCACGGGGGCGGCGTTCGCGGCGACGCTCGGCAGCATGAAGGCCAACGAGGAGATCGACGCGTTGCAGACCCTCGGCGTGTCGCCGGTGGATTTCCTCGTCATGCCGCGCATCTCGGCGCTGTTCGCCATGCTCCCGCTGCTCGTGCTCTTCGCCAACGCGCTCGGCATGATCGGCGGCCTGATGATCGCGATGGCGATCCTCGACATCCCGGCGAACCTCTACTGGACCGAGACGAAGTCCTTCGTCGATCTGTCGGACCTCTTCGCCGGCCTGATCAAGGCCGGCACCTACGGCATCCTCATCGGCCTCTCCGGCTGCCTGCGCGGGTTGAATGCCGACCGCAGCGCCACCGGCGTCGGCCAGGCGGCGACCTCGGCGGTCGTGACCGCGATCTTCCTCCTCATCGTCGCCAACGCGATCTA
>CAYYVB010000042.1:2298-13942 GCA_964475035.1 uncultured Opitutaceae bacterium
CACGAACGCTTCCGCGCCCCCGCCTTCGCCCGCTCCCGCCGCACCTGCCGGCGCGGGCAAGTTCGCCATCGAGGTCGAGCGGCTCGAGGCGCGCTACGACGACAAGGTCATCCTCGAGAATGTCTCCTTCGCCGTGAAGCGCGGCGAGATCTTCTTCATCATCGGCGGCAGCGGCTGCGGCAAGAGCACGCTCCTGCGCAACCTCATCGGCCTCAATCCGCCGGCGCAGGGCACGGTGCGCTTCTTCGGGCGCGACTTCACCCACGCCGACGCGCGCGAGCGCAAGGACCTGCTCCGCACCTTCGGCGTGCTCTACCAGAGCGGCGCGCTCTGGAGCTCGATGAGCGTGGCCGAGAACGTCGCGCTCCCGCTCGAGCTGTTCACCGACCTCAGCCGCCGCGAGCGCGACGAGGTCGTGGCGCTCAAGCTCGCGCAGGTCGGCCTCGCCGGCTACGGCGATTACTTCCCCGCCGAGCTTTCCGGCGGCATGAAGAAGCGCGCCGGCCTGGCCCGCGCCCTCGCGCTCGACCCCGAGATCGTGTTTTTCGACGAGCCCTCCGCCGGTCTCGACCCGCTCACCTCGCTCAAGCTCGACGAGCTCATCCTCGAGCTGCGCTCGACCCTCGGCACCACCATCGTCGTCGTCTCGCACGAGCTGGAGAGCATCTTCTCCATCGCGGACCGTGTCATCATGCTGCACAAGGAGACGCGGGGCGTCATCGCCGAGGGCGACCCCCGCACGCTGCGCGAACGCAGCGAGGACGCGCGGGTGCGGGAGTTTTTGAATAGACGCAAAGAAACGACCGGACAAAAAGGAACCGCCGCCCCGTGAAAACCCGCTTCAGTCCCGCCGCCGTCGGCATGTTCGTGCTCGGAGCCGTGTTGCTCGCGGTGCTCGGCTTCATCTCGTTCGGCGGCACGAACATCTTCTCCAAGCCCACGCGCTTCGTCGTCTATTTCGACGAATCCGTCAGCGGCCTCGATCCCGGCGGCGCGGTCAAGATCCACGGCGTGCGCATCGGCCGGGTCGCGGCCATCAACGTCCGCTACGACTCCGCCACCCGCGCCGCGCAGGTCCAGACCATCTGCGAGATCGACCGCAACGTCCTCACCGATTCCGACAACAACACCATCGAGCTCACCAACGCCACCGAGCTCCAGAACCTCATCGACCGCGGCCTCCGGGCGAAGCTCAACCTCCAGGGCATCACCGGCCTCCTCTTCGTCGAACTCGCCTTCGAGGATCCGCGCGAATACCCGGCGCCCATTCGCCGCCACCCGGATGTCTATCCCGTCGTCCCCGCCATCCGTTCGCCCATCTCCGAGGTGCAGAACAGCATCGTCGAGATCGTCGCCGACCTGAAGGCCGCCAAGATCTCCGCGCTCGCCGCCGATCTCCGCACGCTCGTCGGCACCGCCAACCGCAAGCTCGACGACCTCGACGTCAAGCGCATCGGCGACCGCGTGGCCGCGGCGGCCGACGCCGTGGAGAAGTTCACCAACGCGCCGGAGGTGAAGGACACGTTCACCAACCTCAACGGCGCCATCACCGGTCTCCGCACGCTCGCGGCCAAGATCGACGCGCAGGTCGATCCGCTCAGCGCCGACTTCAAGCGCACGCTCACCGACGCGCAGGGCGCGATCCAATCCATCGAAGGCGCCGCGCAGACGACCCGCCGCTTCGTCGAGGCGCAGAGCTACGTCGGCGAGGACTTTGCCCGCGCGCTCCAACAGATCACCGAGGCCGCCGACGCCATCCAACGCCTCGCCGAACTCCTCGAGCGCCACCCCAACGCCCTCCTCGTCGGCACCAAGCCGGCCAACCCGTGACGCGCCCTCCCGCGCCCGCCGCCATGAAATTCTCCCTCCGCCTCCCGCTCGCTTCTCTCTGCGTCGCCGCCCTCGCGTTCACCGGCTGCAACCTCCTGCCCGAACCGCCGCCCGACACCACGCGATATTACGTCCTCGAATCCCGCGGCGCCCCGGCCCCTGCGCCCGCCGCCGACGCCGCGCGCCTCGGACTGCGTCCGGTTGAAGTCGCTGCCTATTTGAAGAACAAGGCGCTCGCCGTGCGCCGCGGCGACCACGAGATCGGCTACGCCGCCGATGCCCGCTGGGCCGAGCCGCTCGAGGCCGGCGTCACCCGCGTCCTCCGCGAACGCCTGGCCGCCCGCACGCGCGTGACCGCGCATCCTTTCCCGGCGCAGGCCGAGCGTGATTTTGACGTCACGGTGCGCATCCTCGCCGCCGATGGCACGGCGGGCGGCGTGCGCTTCAGCGCCGTGTTCGAGATCGCCCGCGCCGGCGGTGCCGGCGGCTGGCTGGTGCGCCGCGAGTTCACGGCCCCCGGCGCCGACTGGGGCAACGACCACGGCCGCCTCGCCGCCGCGCTCAGCGACGCCGTCGGCGCCCTCGCCGACGAGATCGTCGCCGCGCTGCCGGAGCGGAAGTAGCGCAGGCGTCCCGCCTGCATCGATCGGAGCAGGCATCACGCCTGCACTGCCCGGCACCCTGACACAATTTCCGCTGGCCCACCCGGCGAACCTGACTATCTGTGCCTCATGTCCAACACGGGAGACGCCCCCTCCACGTTCACGGTCATCCAATTTTCCCTGGAGACCGACCCGGACCAGCGGCCGACGCAGCGCACGAAGAACTGGGGCTCGTTCGTCTCGGTCGAGGAGGCCTTCGTCAACGCGCGCTGTCTCGCCCACGACGCCCGTGCGCGGTTGCGTTCCGGCGGCACGGTCGGTTCGCCCGCGATCGTCGACACCGAGTGGGGTTACGACCTGCGCCTCGGCCCGCTCACAGTGCAGCGCTTCTGGGTGCACGAGAATTTCCGCGGCCAACGGCTGCTCCAGTGAGGCGCGCACGGAGATAAATCTGCTGGAGCCGTGGTGCGGTTGCGGCTCATTGCACGTTCGCGGCCTCGCGGAGCTCGGCCCTCCAGGTTTGAAAAAGCGGCAACGGATCGGCTCTGCTCCCCTGTAGTTTGCGCGCAAGCGCGCAACCTGCACCGATCGGCTTCGCCCGCCGCCCGCGCTCCTCAACCCTGCGCCAGCAGCTCGGTCGCAAGGCGCTCGTTGCCGTCGATGGCGGCGCGCATCTCGGCGAGGTCGAGATATTCGTGGTCCGTGTGCGCGACATGGATCGAGCCCGGACCGTAGAGGAGCGGCGTGCCCCAGTTGGCGAGGAACGGCACGTCGGTGGCGTAGGAAAACACCGCCGTTTCGAAACCTGGCACCGTGTGCAGGCGCACCAGCGGCACAAACGCGGATTCCTCGATGCGCAGCCGAGACCCGACCAGTTCCTGCACGCGGCGGCGGATGACATCGGCGTCGCCGACCGTGCGGAAGAACAGCTCGGCCGAGGCGTGCGGCGGGATGACATTCGGCGCCACGCCGCCGCTGAGCAGACCGATGTTGAAGTGCGTGCGGCCGAGCACGGCGTCGTCCGGCCACTCGGCGCGGCGCAACACCTCGAGGCCGTCGAGCAGCTTCTCGGTGGCGGATACGCCGAGCTCGGGATAACCGGAGTGCGCGGCGCGGCCGTCGGCGTGCAGGCGGAAACGGATGCCGCCGCGCGTGGCGGTGCCGAGGCGCAGGTCGGTGGGCTCGCCGTTGATGAGGAACTTCGAGGAATTCGGAAGCGTGTTCGCGAGCTTGGCCCCGTCGCTGCCGCGCTCCTCGCCGACGACAAAGAGCAGGCCCACGCGCGTCTCGCCGTGCGCGCGGAGGCGCTCGGCGGCGGCGACCTGGGCCGCGAGGATGCCCTTGGCATCGCAGGCGCCGCGGCCGATCAGGCGGTCGCCTTCGACGCGGCTGGGGAAGAACGGCGGCACGCAGTCGAAGTGCGTCGAGAAGGTCACGCGCGGTTCGCCGACGGTGGCGAGGAGGTTGCAACGGCCGTCCTTCACGGGTTGTTCGCGCACGTTCCAGCCGAGCGCGCGCAGGTCGGCGGCGAGCTTTTGCCCGCAGGCCGCTTCCTTGCCGGTGGTGGACTCGATGTCCATCAACCCGCGCGCGAAGGCGAGCGCGTCGAAATCGTGGCCGCCGCGGAGTGAGGCGCTCATCGGATCCACGCCTCCAGCTCGGTGCGGGCATCGGTCTTGTCGTCGCGATATTTCACAATGACCGGCGTGGCGACGGAGAGGCCCCACTCGGGGCCGGGGGATTTTTTCACCGTGCGTGCGCCGGGCACGACGACGGCGCCGGCGGGGACGACGACCGGCTGGCCGGGCGCGGGCGCGATGATGGTCTGGTGGACGAGGTCGTAGAGCGGCGTGGAGCCGGTGAGCACGACGCCGGCGCCGATCACGGCGCGCGTCTTCACGATCGCGCCCTCGTAGATGCCCGTGTTGCCGCCGACGAGGACGTCGTCCTCGATGATGACCGGCAGCGCGCCGACGGGTTCGATGACACCGCCGATCTGCGCGGCGGCGGAGAGGTGGACGCGTTTGCCGATCTGCGCGCAGGAGCCGACGAGCGCGTGCGAGTCGATCATCGTGCCCTCGTCGACGTAGGCGCCGACGTTGACATACATCGGCGGCATGCAGACGACGCCGCGGGCCAGGTAGGCGCCCTCGCGGATGGCGGAGCCGCCCGGCACGATGCGCACGCCCGCAGCGAGGCCGGGGCGGCGGACGGGCAGCGTGTCCTTGTCATAGAACGGAAACGCCCCGCTCACGTCGGCGAGGTCGCCGTGGCGGAAGCTGAGGAGGATGGCCTGCTTGACCCACGTGTTGACGCGCCAGCCGGTGGGCGAGGCGGCGTCGGGCTCGGCGGAGCGGAGGGTGCCGGCGGTGAGCGCGGCGCGAACTTCGTCCCAGATGGCGCGGGCCGCGGCCTTGTCGGCGGCGGCGCCGGCGGCGAAGAGCGGTTCGACCCGGGAGCGAAGCGTGGAAAAATCTGCGATGGTGGACATGAAGTGATTCCCCGGGCGCCGGGGCGAGGGGGAGTTCTTGATAAAGTGCCGGGTCTCGGGTTTATCAAGCCCAGTCCCGGTCATGAAAAAAATCGACTCGATCGCAGCGATGCAGGCGGAAGCGGCGCAACTGCGCGCGGGCGGCAGGCCCGTCGCGCTGATCCCGACCCTCGGGGCGTTGCATTCCGGCCACCTCAGCCTCATTCGCCTCGCCCGCGAGCGCGGGTGCGCCGTGGTCGTGTCGGCCTTCGTCAACCCGCTGCAGTTCGGCGCCAACGAGGATTTCGCCAAATACCCGCGCAACCCCGCGGCCGACGCCGCCCTCGCCGCGCGCGAAGGCGTCGACGTGCTCTTCCAGCCCGCGGCGGAGGAGATGTTTCCGAAGAATTTTTCCACGCTCGTCGCCGAGGACCGCGTCAGCAAGCCGCTCTGCGGCGTCTCGCGTCCCGCGCTCTTTCGCGGCGTGCTCACCTGCTGGCTCAAGCTCCTGCACATCGTGCAGCCGCAGGTGCTCGTGATGGGAGAGAAGGATCCGCAGCAGGTCGCCGTCGTGCGCAAGGCGCTCGCCGACCTTTCGCTGCCGATCGAGATTCTCGTCGCCCCGACCGTGCGCGACGCCGACGGTCTGGCCGTGAGTGCGCGCAACAGCTACCTCACGCCCGGCCAGCGCGAAGAGGCTCTCGTCGTGCACCAGGCGCTCGTGCGCGCGAAGGAGATGGTCGACGGCGGGGTGCGGAGCGCCGACCGCATCGTCGCCGAAGCCACGCACATCATCGGCCAGAAGCGCCGGCTCCGCATCATCTATATCAACGTCGTGCACCGCGACACCATGGAGGCCTTGCGCGAGATCACGCCGGGCGTGTGCCTCATGGCCGTCGCCTACTGGGTCGACGAGGTCCGCCTCACGGACAACCTCGCCCTTTGAGTAGCGCAGGCGTCCCGCCTGCTCCGGGAATTTAAACCGCAGGCGAGACGCCTGCGCTACGGCACAGTGGTCGCGCAGAAATCATCCGGCACCGCACCTCTTCCCCAAAGCTGTTGAGTTTTCGCGCCGCGCGTGTGTCCTAGCGCGCGTGAACACCCCTTTCCCCGCCAAGCCCCGCATCGCGATCGTCGGCTCCGGCGCGCTCGGCACCTACTACGGTGCGCGCCTCGCCAAGGCCGGCTTCGATGTCCATTTCCTCGTCCGCACCGGCCGCGCCGCCGTGCTCGCCCGCGGCCTCCGCCTCAAGACGCCGACCGAGCGGATCGCGCTCAAGAAAGTCCAGGCCTACGGCTCCACCGAGGAGATCGGCCCCTGCGACCTCGTCATCGTCGCCGTCAAGGCCACCGCCAACGACGCGCTCGCGAAGCTCCTCCCGCCGCTCGTGCATGCGAACACCGTCGTGCTCACGCTCCAGAACGGCCTCGGCGTCGAGGAACCCGTGGCCGACATCGTCGGCCCGCAGCGCACGGCCGGAGCCATCTGCTACGTCGGCGTCATGCGCAACGGTCCGGGCGAAGTGCTCTGCACCTTCCCCGGCTTGATGATGATCGGCGAGTTCGGCCGTCCCGCCGCCGACCGCACGCGCGCCATCGCGGCCGTGTTCACCAAGGCCGGTGTGAAATGCGACGCGCACGACAACCTCGAGGAGCAGCGCTGGCGCAAGCTGGTGTGGAACGTGCCCTTCAACGGCATCGCGATCGCCGCCGGCGGCATCACGACCGACGTCATCATGGCCGACGAGGGCCTGCGCACGCTCGCGCGCCGCCTGATGGAGGAGATCGTCGAGACGGCCGCGAAGTTCGGTCACCAGATTCCGCGGTCTTTCATGGACCTGCAGTTCGAGCGCACGGCGAAGACCGGCCAATACCGCCCGTCGAGCCTCGTGGATTTCCAGGAAGGCCGCCCGGTCGAGCTCGAGGAGATCTGGGGCGAGCCCGTGCGCCGCGCGAAATCCGTCGGCGCCGCCGTCCCGCGCCTCGAGATGCTCTACTGGCTCCTGCATCACAAGATCACGTCGCGCCCCGCCTCGAAGCGCCGACGCTGAGCAGATCGGGGCCGCCGCGCGGAGTTAGGCCGCAGAGCTATATGTAGGGGCGCAGTCTAGCTGCGCCCTTCCGGCTTCCTTGCAACCGCGCCTGTCCTTGGATGCTCGTCGCGCCGCGCTGGCGGTTGGTCGCTAACCACGCGGCGACTACAAATTTCAGCGGAGCGTTCCTCGAAAAATAGCTGCGCTCAAGGGGCTCCTGATTAGAGGAGAAGGGCGTTGGTCTACCCCACGCCGCCATGAAACCCGTCGTGCCCCACGCGTCTGCGTCCGGATTTTTCCCTCGGAGCCTAGCGCGGACCGCACTGGCCATCGTTCTGCTTGCCGCCATCGCGCTGGCGACACCATTGCACGCCGTGCCTCCGAGCGTCACCCTCGAGCCGCAGAATACTTCCACGGTCGACGGACAAAACGCCTCGTTCACGGGCGCGGCGAGCGGCGATCCGACGCCGGTGCTGCTCTGGCAGCGCAAGCCGGCCGGCTCCGACACCTGGCAGACGCTCTCGCAGGGCGGCGTTTTCTCCGGCGTCGCCACGCCGACGCTCGTGCTCACTGGCGTGACTTACGCGATGAACGGCGATCAATTCCGCTTCGTCGCCGCGAATGGTGAGGTGCCCGATGCCATCTCGGCCGCCGCCACGCTCACCGTCGGACCGGTCGCGCCGACCGTCATCCAGCATCCGGCCAACGCCGTGACCGCCGCCGGCACGCCGGCGCAGTTCAACGTCACCGCCAGCGGCACCTTGCCGCTCTCGTATCAATGGCACGGCCCGGACGGCCAGCCGATCGATGGTGCCACCGCAGCCTCGCTCACGCTTGCTAATCCGCAGTCCGCCCAGGCCGGTGTCTATCGCGTATTCGTGTCGAACGTCGCCGGTAGCGTGCCGAGCAATTTCGCCTCGCTCACCGTCACGCCGAGCGCGCCGACCATCACGACGCCGCCCGCCAGCCAGTCGGCCTACGAGACGCAAAGCGTGACCTTCACGGTCGTCGCGCGCGGCACCGAGCCATTCACCTACCAATGGCAGCGGAACAACGTCGCGCTCGACGGCGCGACGTCGGCTTCGCTCACCGTGGAGAACATCACGGTCGCCAACGCCGGCGACTACCGGGTGATCGTCACCAACGGCGTGAGCTCGACCGCCTCCGCCACGGCCACGCTCACCGTGCTCGCCGCCGCACCGGCCATCACCACGGCACCGCTTTTCCAGTCGGTCGCGCCCGGCGCCACCGCCACCTTCACCGCGGCCGCCAGTGGGATGCCGCCGTTGAATTTCCAGTGGCGACGGGACGGTCAGCCGCTACCCGGCGCCACGGCGGCCACCCTCGACGTCGTCGCCGACGCCGCCGAGGACATCGCCGTCTACGACGTCGTCGTCACCAATGCTGCCGGCTCCGCGACCAGCGTCGCCGCGGCGCTCGAGATCTTCGCGCCTTACGTCATCACGACGCAGGCGGGCAGCGCGGGTCTGGGCGGCTCCACCAACGCCACGGGCGCGGACGCGCGCTTCAACTTCCCCGAGCGCGTGGCGTTCGACGCCGCGGGCAACGCCTACGTCGCCGACACAAACAACCACCTTATCCGCAAAGTCACGCCCGCCGGCGTCGTCACGACCCTCGCCGGCACGGCGCACGTTCCCGGCAGCAACGACGGCACCGGCACGGCCGCGCGGTTCAATTTTCCGCGCGGACTCGCCGTCGACCTTGCGGGCAATGTCTACGTCACCGACACCTCGAACCACACCATCCGCCGCATCACGCCCGCCGGCGTGGTCACGACGCTGGCCGGTTCCGCCCTCTCGACCGGCAGCGCCAACGGCACCGGCTCGGCGGCGCGGTTCAACTTCCCGCATGCGATCGCCTACGACGCCGTGTCCGGCGATCTCTTCGTGACCGACACGAGTAACCATACCATCCGCCGCGTCACGACGGCGGGCGTGGTGACGACCTTCGCCGGCACGGCGGGATCGTCCGGCACGACGGACGGCACCGGCGTCGCGGCCCGCTTCAATCTCCCGCGCAGCCTCGGCGTCGATCCCTCCGGGAATCTTTTCGTCGCCGACACGAACAACCACACCCTCCGCAAGATCACGCCCGCCGGCGTCGTCACGACCTTCGCCGGCCAGCCCGGCGTGCAGGGCAACGCCTACGGCACGGGCAGCGCCGCGACGTTCCGCTCGCCGCACGGGCTCGCGGTGGACGGCGCGGGCTACGTCTACGTCGCCGACACCGGAAATTCTTCGCTCCGCTACATCACGCCCGCGGGCGAAGTCCGGCATCTCGCGGGCATCAACGGCAGCGGAGGCTCCGCCGACGGCACGTTCACCGCCGCGCGGTTCTCCGGCCCGATGGGCTTGGCGATCGACGCCACGGGCAACCTGGCCGTCGCCGACACCGGCAACCACACGATCCGGCGCGGCGTGGGCGGCCGCTATTTCGCCCCGACCTTTCTCGCGCAACCGGCCTCGGTCATCACGGCCACCGGACAGAACGCGACTTTCACGGTGCGCGCCGTCGGCGTGCCCGGCACGCTGACCTACCAATGGCAGCGCAAGCCCGCCGGCTCCGCCGAGTGGAGCGATCTCGCCAACGGCGCGCCTTACTCCGGCGTCACAACCGCGACGTTGACGGTCGCCGTCGCCGCGGCGCACGACGGCGACGAGTTCCGCTGTCGCGTGGCCAACGATTTCTTCCCGGCCGGCAGCTCCGCCGCGGCGCTGCTCGACGTCGATTACGTCTACACCTTTTCGACCCTTACCGGCACGGTCGGCTCCGCCGGTTCCACCAACAGCAATCTGGCCGGATCAACCTTCATCAGCCCGATGATGCTCGCCTACTACCGGCGCGATTATCCCGACGCCTATCTCTACGCACTCGAGCAGTTTTCGAGCACCGGCCGGTTGCGCCTCGTGCGGCCCCAGCAGGGGAGTGTGTCGACCTACAACCAACAGAACCAGCTCCTCGCCGTGGCCGTGGACGGCGCCGGCGATTTCTACTTCACCCTTGGCTCCAACCGCACCGTCCAACGTTACCTTTACTGGAACAGCTTCGTCGCGAGCTACAATTTCGGCGGCAGCCCGAATCTCACCGGCATCGCGGTCGATCCCGCGGGCAATGTCTTCGTCGCCTATCCAGACGTCTCGCTCGTGTTGAAACGCACGCCGGCCGGAACCCTCTCGACCTTCGTGAGCGGCGGCCTGGCGCCGCGTTACCTCGCCGCCGATCGCGACGGCAATGTTTACGTCTCCGACCAAACCAACCACCGCGTCCTGAAATACTCGCCTGCCGGCACGCTCCTGCTCGCCGTCGGCGCCGCTGGCTCGGCCGGGCATGTCAACGGCGACGCCGCGACCGCGCGCTTCTCGAGTCCCGCCGGGCTCGCCGTCGACGCGCTGGGTCGCATCTATGTTGCCGATGCGGGCAACCACGTCATCCGCATGATCCAGCCGGACGGCACGACCACGACGATCGCCGGTTCGCCCGGCCAACCCGGTTCGGCCAACGGCAGCGGACCGGTGGCACGGTTCAACTCGCCCAGCGGCATCGCCATCGGCCCCGACGCCGTCCTCTACGTCGCCGACACCGGCAACCACGTCATCCGCCGGGGCGTCAGCCCGACGATCCCGACCCAGATCATCGCTCAGCCGGTCTCCGTCACGGTCAACCAAGGCGGCAACGTCCGCCTCGAGGCCGAGTTTTTCGGCAGCGGTCCCTACACCTTTATGTGGTATCGCGGCTCGACGTTCTACTCGGGCGGCAGCCAGTCGCCGACTTACCTCTTCAACGCGCAGCCCGCGCAGGCCGGCAGCTACACGGTCCAGATCACCAACGCCGCCGGCACCGTGACCAGCGCCGCCGCCACCGTCACGGTCTTGACTCCGAGCGACCAATGGCGCGTCACGCACTTCGGCGCCGCCGCCAACACCGGCCACGCCGCCGACGCCGCCGATCCCGACGGCGACGGCATCGTCAATCTCCTCGAATACGCGCTCGGCACGAACCCGAACGCCGTCACGTCCTCGCCCTACGGCTTGAGCGTCGACGGGGACGGGCGCCTCGTGCTGAGCGTGACGAAGAATCCCGCCGCGACCGACCTTCAGTATGCCGCGCAGGCCTCCGGCGATCTCGTCACATGGAGCAGCGGCGACGTCACCGTGCTCACGAACGACGGCACGACCTTCACCGCGCGCGACAACGCGGCGATCGGCAGCCGCCGTTTCCTCCGGCTGGTGGTCACGCGGCCCTGAGCTGCCCTGCCACCCTGCGCGCAAGTCCGCCATTGCCCCGCGGCGGCGGGCGGGGCACGCTGCGCGTCCTCTCGCCCCACCTCATGTCTTCGGCCCCTTCCCCGAAATTCGAGCCGTTCATCCCGGCCTCGACTACGCTCCCCGAATTCACCCTGCGCGCCGTCCTCACGGGCACGATCCTCGGCATCGTCTTCGGCGCCTCGTCGCTCTACCTCGTCCTCAAGGTCGGTCTGACCGTCAGCGCGTCGATCCCCGTCGCCGTCATCTCGCTCACGCTCTGGCGCGCGTTGTCGAAGGTCGGCGTGCGCGATGCCACCATCCTCGAGCACAACATCGCGCAGACCGCCGGCTCGGCCGGTGAATCCATCGCCTTCGGCGTCGGGGCGACGATGCCGGCGATCATGATCCTCGGCTTCGACCTCGAGGTGACGCGCGTGATGCTCG
>CAYYVB010000043.1:0-2403 GCA_964475035.1 uncultured Opitutaceae bacterium
CGAGCGGGGTGAGTGCGGTGGCGGCCGGCTATATGCACAGTATGTTTGTGAAAACCGACGGGACGCTGTGGGCGATGGGAAACAACTTTTCCGGCCAATTGGGCGATGGCACGACGACGGATCGCTCGACGCCGGTGCAAGTGGCGAGCGGGGTGAGCGCCGTGTCCGCAGGTGGCGCACATAGTCTGATGCTGCTCGGCTCAGACGGCCAAGTTGGGCCTCCCCCCACATCTCCACCTGTGATCACGGTTCAGCCTGTTCCACGCGTCGTGGCTTTGGGCCAAAGCACCACCTTCTCCGTCACCGCCACGGGCACGGCGCCGCTCACTTATCAGTGGTTCAAGGGCGGTGCTCCCCTCGCGGGAGCCACGCAGGCGACGCTTAACCTGCCGAATGTGACGAGCAACGATGTCGGCACCTACTTCGTGCGCGTTTCGAATGATCTCGGCGTCGTGGAGAGCAACGCCGTCACCCTCACTCTCGGCACCGTGCCCGTGATCACGGCCCAACCGGTCGCCGTTTCGGTCACCGCAGGCCAAAGCACCAGCATCTCCGTCACCGCCACAGGCACGGCGCCGATCACTTATCAGTGGTTCAAGGGCGGCGCACCCCTTGCAGGAGCCACACAGGCGACGCTTAACCTGCTGAATGTGACGAGCAACGATGTCGGCACCTACTTCGTGCGCGTTTCGAATGATCTCGGCGTCGTGGAGAGCAACGCGGTCACCCTCACTCTCGGCACCGTGCCCGTTATCACGGCCCAACCGGTGGCCGTTTCCGTCACTGCAGGTCAGGACGCCGTCTTCAGTGTCGTCGCCTCCGGCACCACGCCCTTGTCCTACCAATGGTCACGCAACGGCACGGCGATTGTCGGCGCCAATACGCCCACTTTGGGGGTATCCGCCGCCCAAGCGGCGAACGCCGGCGCCTACACGGTGCGCGTGTCGAATGCCTTGGGCTTTGTGGACTCCAATGCGGCGACGTTGAGCGTGAGCGAGTCGCCGCCGGTCATCGTCACTCATCCGGTCTCGCGGTCCATCGCGGGTGGCCAGAGCACCACGTTTTCCGTGGGATTCATCGGCAGTGCGCCCTTGCAATACCAGTGGTGGCGGAACGGAGCCCCCATCGACGGCGCGACCTCCGCCAGCTACACGCTGACGAATGCCCAAGCCGCAGACGCTGGCGCTTATGCGGTGGTGATCAGCAATGCCCTCGGCACGGCGACGAGTCTGGCCGCCACACTCACGATCGCCACGCCGCCCCCGAACGATAATTTTGCCAATGCCGAAATCCTCTCCGGTTCCAGCGCGGTGGCCAATGGCACGAATAGCGGTGCCACGGCAGAAACCGGCGAACCTGCGCACTACAATGAGGCCAGTGCCGCGACCGGCATCTGGTATCGCTGGACCGCGCCCGCCACCGGCACGGCGACGTTTGATACGGCGGGTTCCTCGGTGGATACCGTGCTCGCGGTCTATACCGGCACGACCCTGAACGCGCTCACGCTGCTCGCCCGGGATGACGATAGTTACAATTTTACGGTCGGCGCGGCACGGGTCGTTGTGAACGTCACCGCCGGCACCACCTATTCGATCGCCGTCGCCGGCTATTCGCTCAATTCGCGCGGGGCAGTGGTGATCCGCGTGGCGCTGAGCGGTGCGCCCGTGATCACGTCTGGGCCGCTGCCGGGCGGCACCTTCGGCGCGCCTTGGTCCTCATATACGATCACGGCGACGGATGCGCCGACGTCGTTTGCTGCCACCGGCCTGCCGGACGGTCTGGCGGTGAACACCGCGACGGGCGCCATCACCGGCACGCCCACGCAGGCGGGGTCGTTCGAGGTCACGCTGCAAGCGACCAATGCGGCCGGCACGGGCACGCGGCGCTTTGGCCTGTGGATTGCGAAGGCCTCTGCCGAGGTCACGCTCTCACGGCTGATCGTGTTTCACGATGGCACGCCCCAAGGCGTGAGCGTGACAACCCAGCCGGCAGGGCTGCCCGTCCTCGTCCGCTACAATGGCCAAGCTGCGGTCCCGACGGCGGCCGGCATTTACCCGGTCACGGCCACCATTGATCACCCGGACTATGCGGGAAGCGCGTCGGCGGAGTTTGCCATCCTGGCGCCGACGGCGGTGCCGGGCCAGAGTTACACGACGTTTGCCGGCGCGCCCGGCAGTGTGGGCAATTCCAACGGCCCGCGGGCGCAGGCACGGTTCAATCTGCCGCGTGGGGTGGCGATCGATGCGGCGGGCAATCTCTATGTGGCCGATCGCGGGAATCACGTCATCCGCAAGATTTCCTTGGACGGCGAAGTGGTGACGCTCGCCGGCACCGTCGGCGTGGCCGGAGCGGTGAATGCAACGGGAACGGCTGCCCGCTTCAGTTCGCCCTCGTCGATCGCGG
>CAYYVB010000043.1:2413-9183 GCA_964475035.1 uncultured Opitutaceae bacterium
TGGCGGGCGACGGCACCTTGTTCGTCGTCGATACGGGCAACAATGCGATCCGCCGGATCTCGACGGCGGGTGAAGTGACGACATTCGCCGGTGGTCTGGGCGTGGCGGGGGCTTACCTCGACGGGCTCGGCACGGCGGCACGCTTCAACGGCCCGCGCGGAATCGCCTTGGCTCCGAATGGCGACCTGCTCGTGACCGAACTCAACAATCACGTGGTGCGCCGCATCACGGCCTCAGGTGAGGTGACCCTTTTTGCCGGTGTGCCCGGCGTGGCGGGTGCGCTGGATGGAAGTGCCGCAGAAGCGAATTTCCGCAGCCCGACCGACCTTGCCGTCGATGCGCTGGGCACCGTCTATGTGGTCGATGCCGGCAATCATCTCCTCCGGCGCATCTCGGCGGCAGGCCAGGTGGAGACGCTCGCAGGCGCGGCCGGTGAGCCCGGGAGCACCGATGGCAATGCGGGTTTTGCCCGCTTCTTCCAGCCCACGGGCGTGGCGGTCGATCCGGCGGGCAATGTTTATGTGTCCGACACGGGCAACCACACGATCCGTGCGATCGCGCCCGATGGTGCGGTGAGCACCGTGGCCGGCGTGGCGGGGGCGCTCGGGAGCACGAACGGAACCGGCGCCACGGCGCGCTTCAATGCCCCGGCAGGACTGGCGTTGGCGCCGGATGGCCGGCTCTTCGTCGCGGACACCAGTAACCACACGATTCGCGTCGCCGCGATTGACGGCACTTCCAGTGTGCCCGTGCTGACGAGCCCGCCGGTCGCGAGCGGCACCTACGGGCGACTCTTCGCGGCGTATGCGATCCGCGCCACCGGGTTTCCGACGGGCTTCAGTGCGAGCGGTCTGCCGCCGGGGCTGATGTTGAACCCGACGACGGGCGTCATCTCAGGTCTGCCGACCGCGGCGGGAACGTATACCGTCACCTTGGGGGCCGCGAACGAGAGTGGCACCGGCACCGCCACACTCTCGCTGTTCATCGCGAAGGCCAATGCGAGTGTGACGCTAACTGATCTCGAGCGTGAGTTTAATGGATCAGCCCACCCAGCGAGCGCCCAAACCGAGCCGGAAGGGCTTGGGGTGCAGTTGACCTACAATGGCTCGGCCAGCGCGCCCGCTGCGGTGGGAACTTACCAGGTGGCGGCGACGATCGCGGATGCGAATTATCAGGGTGCCGCGACTGGCACGCTCGTGATCCGCCGGGCCGAAGTGAGCATCTCGCTCACGGGACTCCACCAAACCTACGACGGCACGCCCCGCACCGTCACTGCCACCACCAGCCCGGCAGGCTTGCCCGTGAAATTGCTTTACGACGGAGCGGAAGCGGCGCCGCTGGTGCCGGGTTCCTACGGCATCACGGCGATCGTGGACGAGCCCGGCTACACGGGACTCGCGAATGCGACCTTGGTCGTGGCGAAAGCGCCGGCGGTCATTGTGTTGAACAACCTCACCACGACCTACCACGGTGCGGCGCAATCTCCGAGCGTCAGCACGACGCCCGCGGGATTGACCGTCAACTTGAGCTACAACGGATCCTCCGCTCCGCCCGTGAATGCCGGAACCTATGCCGTGGTCGCGACTGTGAACGACGCGCTTTACACCGGCACGGTTGCGGGCTCGTTCGTGATCAACAAGGCCCCGGCCACCGTGACGCTGTCGTCCTTGAGCACGGTCTATGACGCCGCTCCGCAAACTCCGGTCGCAACCACCGCGCCCGCCGGACTCAATGTCGAGTTTTCCTTCGATAGCGGGGCGCAGGCGCCGATCAATGCCGGCACCTACGCGGTGAACGCGACAATCGTGGAGCAAAATTATGCCGGATCGACCAACGGCACCTTTGTCATCGCCAAGGCGGTGCCGCAGCTCGGTTGGACCGATCCGGCAAGCATCGTTTACGGCACCGCGCTCAGCGAGGCGCAGCTCAATGCGGATGCGGATGTGCCGGGCACTTTCCAGTATGCGCCCGCCGCCGGCACGGTGCTCGCCGCCGGCACGCATCAGCTGACGGTCTCGTTTTCCCCGGAGGATGCCGCAAATTATCACACGGTGCATACCGTGCGGGAACTGGAGGTAGTGAAAGCCGCGGCGACCATCACGCTGCAAGGATTGTCCGCGATCTACGATGGACAACCGAAGCCGGTGACTGCCACGACGTCGCCGGCCGGCCTCACCGTGCAGATCACCTACAGCGGTTCCGCCAACGCCCCGGTGAATGCGGGCACTTGGCCGGTGGAAGCCGTGATCGTGCATCACAACTACGAAGGCGCAACGACCGGTGAACTCGTGATCGACAAAGCCGCGCAGACGATCTCCTTCGCGCCGATTGCCGACCTTCTGTTTCAGCACGAGCCGATCTGGTTGGTGGCCTCCGCTTCATCGGGTTTGGAGGTTCAATTCGAAATCAGCGGGCCTGCGCTGCGCGAGGAGAACTCGCTCTTCCTGGCGACACCCGGACAAATCAGTGTTCGCGCGCTGCAATCGGGCAATGCCAACTACCATCCTGCACCTGACGTGACGCAATCTTTCCGGGTCTCGGCCAACCTGCTCTGGTGGCGCGGCGTGCACTTCACGCCTGAGGAGTTGCTGGACGAGGCGGTCGGCGGCCTAGCGGCAGATCCGGACCGCGACGGACGGACGAATCTGTTGGAATACGCGCTCGGTTCCGATCCCCGGGTGGCGGATTCGGAGCCGGTAGGGGAGGTGCAGGCCACGGCGAGCGAATGGATCTTCAGCTTCCGGCTTGTGTCAGAATTGCCCGACGTAGACTGGTTTGCGGAAAGCTCAGTCGATCTGGTGAACTGGAGCCGTCTCGCCGCAAACCTGCGCGAAGGGTCAACTGACGCCGAAGGGACTTGGTGGAGCCTGCATCAAGATCGTGCGGAAGCGAGTAGGCAATTTTTCCGAATTCGAGTCCGCCACCCCAAAGGGCTAGACTAGGGCATAAAAGAGGAAATCGGCTGAGGAGGGCACCGACCAAGAAGCCGCAAGGGCCGTGCGCTGCACCCGCGCCTCAACGCTTCAACTTCGGGCGGTTTTTCTTTTTGACGGTGGCCAGCATACCGAGGAATTCCGGGTTGGCCCTCAGGCTTTGCAGATCAGGATCCTGCCGCATCCATTCGTAGTCGTCGTAGCCGTGGCGGATGGCGGTTTGCAGCGCTTCCAGCGCATCGAGGGGCCGGTTGCTGAGGGCGAGGCTGCACGCGAGATTGTAGTGGGCGGTGGCGTTGGTCGGGCGCAGGCGCACGAGCTTGCGGTCCATTTTCAGGCCGTCGGCGATGCGGCCGGTCTTGGTGTAGAGGCCGCCGAGCAGTTCGATGACGTCCGTGTAGCGCGGCAGCCGCCGATGCACGGCTTCGTAGAAATGGATCTCGAACGCGGGGTCGCTTTTCGGCGGGCGGGACATGTCAGCGGGTGCGGTTCGGGCAGGCGCCGCGCTCGCGGAAGGCGATGCACTGCGCGCTGACCTGGAGGCGCTGCGAGACGGGCTTGAGGCCGAGCTTCGAGGAGACCGTGCTGCCATACCACTCCATGAAGGGGGCGCTGATCTCGAAGATGCGGTCGCAGTCGACGCAGACCACCTGCGCGACCTGCGTGTTGCCCGTGGCGGGCAGGTAGAGTTTTTCGCCCCGGCCGATGTCCACCTCGCGGAGCAGGGCGCTCTCGGTCAGGATCGGCAGCGTGCGATAGACGGTGGCGCGTGAGACGGAGTCGTCGATCCGGCGCGCGTGCTCGAGCAGTTCCTCGGCGGTGAAGTGCTCCTTCTGGGCGAAGGCCGCGTCGAAGATGGCGAGGCGCTGGTTGGTGACGCGAAGACCCTTATCGGTCAGGTAGGCTTGGAATTTTTCGCGGGCTGCGGCGACGCTCACGGGCGGAGTGTCGCGGCGGGCGTTTCGCACTGTCAACCCGGAACGCGGGTGCCGCGGAGGCGGCAAGTATCAAGTGGCAAGGAGCAAGTAACAAGGAATGGCGGAGGGTGGCGGAGACTCCCGTGGGGCGCGCGCGATTCTCCGTCGGCGGGGATACTTGTTCCTTGTTACCTGCTCCCGGTTGCTTCTTTCATCTCGACGTGATTGTGGCCGTCCAACCGCTCGCGGGCTTCGACAAGCTCCTGCACTACACCGTGCCGGAAAGCCTGCGCGGCGCCGTGGCGGCGGGCAGCATCGTGCGCATCTCCATCGCCCACCGCCACCACCTCGGCCTCGTCCTCGAACTCGACGCCACCCCCGACGTCCCGGTCGCCCGCCTCAAGCCCGTCACCGCCGTCGTCCACGAGCACCCGGCGCTCACGCCGGACCTGCTCGAACTGGCGCGTTGGATGAGCACCTACTACGCCGCGCGGATGGAATCGGTCCTCGAGGCCATGATCCCCGGCGCCGTGCGCGACGGCGCGCGGGTGAAACAGGAGAAATACCTCGCCGTCGCGCGCACCCTTACGCCGGACGAACACGCCGCGCTGGCGAAGAAGGCCCCGAAGCAGGCGCGCGTCTACGATTTCCTCCGCCAGCAATTCCGCCCGGCGAAAAAATCCCTCGTCCTCTCGCGCCTCGGCGCCACCGCCGCCGTCGTCAATGCGTTGGTCAAACACGGCCTCGTCACCGAGGAGGCGCGCGCCGTCGAGCGCGTCGCCTACGCCGACGGCTGGGCGGGCGGCGAGGTCGTCACCGCCACGCCGCCGACCTTGAACGACGAACAGGCCGCCGTGGTCGCGTCCGTCCGCGCCGCGCTCGAGCACCGGAAGTTCGCCGTTCACCTGCTCCAAGGCGTGACCGGCTCGGGCAAGACCGAGGTCTATCTGCGCGCCGTCGAGTCGGTCCTCGCCGCCGGCGGCAGCGCGATCTATCTCGTGCCCGAGGTCGCCTTGACGCCGCAGACCGTCGCGCGCCTGCGCGGGCGCTTCGAGGCGGCCGGCCACCGCACCGTCGTCTGGCACAGCCACCTCAGCGAGGGCGAACGCCTCGATGGCTGGACCGCGCTCGCCTCCGGCGCGGCGCGCGTCGTCGTCGGTGCGCGCTCCGCCGTGTTCGCCCCGGTGCGCGACCTGCGGCTCATCGTCGTCGATGAGGAACACGAGCCCGCCTACAAGCAGGACGAGACGCCGCGTTACCACGGCCGCGACGTCGCCGTCTATCGCGCCAAGCTCGCGCACGCCGTCTGCCTGCTCGGCTCCGCCACGCCGTCACTCGAGTCCTTCGCCAACGTGCAGGCGGGCAAATACCGGCTCGAGCGCCTCACGAAGCGCGTCGACGACCGCAAGCTGCCCGACATCCAGATCGTCGACATGCGCATCGAGGTGATGCGTTCGCGCGGACTCGTCACGCTCTCGCGCCTGCTGGTCGACCACATGATAGCGCGCTTCGAGCGCCGCGAGCAGACGATCCTCTTCCTCAACCGCCGCGGCTACTCGTCGTCGATGCAGTGCCGCAAGTGCGGCCACGTGGAGGAGTGCCCGCATTGCAGCGTGGCGATGACCTACCACCGCGCCGACGAGACGCTGAAGTGCCACCTCTGCGGCCACGAACGCGGCGCGCCCGCCGCGTGCCCGTCCTGCGCGTCGCCCGAGATCCGCTGGCGCGGCCTCGGCACGCAGCGCGTCGAGGAGGCCGTGCGCCGCGTGCTGCCGCGCGCGCGGATGGAGCGCATGGACGCCGACACAATGGCGAAGAAGCACCGCTTCCGGCAGATCCTCGGGGATTTCCGCGCCGGGAAAATCGACATCCTCATCGGCACGCAGATGATCGGCAAGGGACTCGATTTCCCCAACGTCACGCTCGTCGGCCTCGTCGACGCCGACCTCTCGATGCACGTGCCGGACTTCCGCGCCAACGAGCGCACCTTCCAGCTCCTCGTGCAGGTGGCGGGCCGCGCCGGCCGCGGCGACCGCGCCGGCGAGGTCGTGGTGCAGACCTTCACGCCGCAGTCGGACGCGATCCAGTTCGCGAAGAAGTCGGACTTTGACGGCTTCGCCGCCGCCGAGCTGACGATGCGCAAGAACTTCGCCTACCCGCCGTATCGCCACCTCATCCACCATCTCTTCCGCGGGCCGAACCCGGAGAAGATCAAGTTCTTCGCCGAGCACTGGGTGAAGCAGGTCGAGGCCGCGCTCGGCAGCGCCGTGGAGATCCGCGGCCCGTCGCCCGCGCCGATCGAGAAGGTGAAGGACGAGTATCGTTACCAGATCTGGTATTTCACCGCGCGGACGGCGAAGGTCGTGGCCGAACTGGTCAAATTGCAGGCCGCAATGAAGTGGCCCGACGACGTCACCCAGGTGCTCGATGTCGACCCGATGAGCCTGATTTGAGGCCAACGTTTCAGCAGTCGGTCTCAGTGTGTATCAAGTGTGCGATACGTGAGGTGTGGGAAGGCGTTTGCAGGAGAATTCGAATTAGCAGTCGCTAGGTTCCCGCTTAGCTCGAGCGCAGAACAGACATCGGGTCAACCCGCGCCGCGCGGCGCGCGGGTAGGTAGCAAGCGAAGTATGCGACCGTGGCGATGAGTAGGACAGCGGCGCCGAAGGCGAGCGGGTCGGACGCAGGGATACCGTAGAGCAGCCCTTGTAATGAACGGGCCGCGGCAAATACTCCGCCCAGTCCGATGACCACGGCCATGGCTGTCCAATGCCGGATGACGAGCGAGCGGATGTCCGCCGGGCTGGCACCGAGAGCGGCGCGGGTGGCGAATTCGAAACGCCGGTCGATCACGAATTGACTGACGCGGCGGCGAGCGGCGCACCGGCGCGATCGTCGAGGTCGGTGAGCAGCCGGCCTC
>CAYYVB010000043.1:9193-9813 GCA_964475035.1 uncultured Opitutaceae bacterium
GCACCGATGCCGAGCGTTTCAAAGAAGTTACCCGAGACGAAAGCGCCGGCCTCGACGCTGGCCTGTTCTGAGCCGCGCACCGGGAAGGACCATGAGACCCATCCCGCAGCCGCCTTGAGCGAGCGAAGCGATTTCCGCAGTTCGCCGACCTCGGGGCCGGTCACGCCGTAGTTCTGGCTCGCGCCCGTCGGGTCGACGAGCGAGAGGCTCACGATCTCACGCGGCTGTGCGTAGGGCACGTCGCGCAACAGGATCGAGCGGACGACGGTGAAGATGGCGGCGTTGACGCCGATACCGAGGGCGAGGGTGAGAACAGTCACCAGCGTGAACGCAGGCGACTTGAGAAGGAGCCTCGCAGCGAGGCGGATTTCGTGGAGCATGGGCGTGGTGGGCGGGGGCGGATCGACGCGAGTAGGAATTGACCGGAGCTTCTCGCGGGCGTGATCAGTCCAGGCGCAGTGCGTCGGTGGGGTTTATGCGGGTTGCCCGGCGGGCAGGAAGCCAGAGGGCGAGCAATGCGACGCCAGCGATCAGCGTGGCCACGGCGAGATAGGTGAACGGCGTGTTCGCTCCGTCGATGGCGAGGACGTCGCGGTGGTCGACGACGCCCTGCTCGGCAA
>CAYYVB010000043.1:9823-13766 GCA_964475035.1 uncultured Opitutaceae bacterium
AGGCCGATCGCCAGTCCCGTGATCACCTGCCGGAGGCCCTCCCCGAGGACGAGACGGAGCACCGAACTTGGGGTGGCACCAAGGGCCAAGCGAAGCCCGAACTCGCGTGTGCGGCGGCTCACGGACAAGGTCGTGACGCCGTAGATGCCCACTGCACCCAGGAACAGGGTGATGGCGGCGAAGATGCCGGACATGACTCCCATAACCGAGTAACCGCGCAGGGCGCGACGCGTGTGGTGCGCGAGGGTGCCGATCGCATAGACCGGCTGCTGCGGGTCGATCCGGGCGATGGCAGCCCGCACCGCGTCGACCAGCGCCGCGGGGTCGGACTCGGTGCGCACCAGCAACGCCAGCCAGCCCCAACCCATCTGGTCTTGGGCGAGGTAGTAACCCGCCTCGTTCAGACCGCGGGGTTGAAAGACGCCCTGCAGTTGGAGGTCAGGTGCGACACCGACGACGGTCACCCAGTCGTCACCGGTTTCGCTGGTGCGGAAGCTCTGCCCGATGGGATTGGAATCGGGCCAGAACTTGCGCGCCATCGATTGATTGACGATGGCGGAGCGCGTGTCCGGCGATTGTTCGCGTTCGTCGAAGAAGCGGCCGGCGATCGGAGTGACGCCGACCATGCGGAAGTAATCCCGGCTCACGACCTCGAGCCAGACGGTCGGGCGTTCGTTCTCATGCGCGTAGACGACGCCTTCCGGGCCGACGCGACTCGCCACTCCAGGCTCGATGAAGCCGCGGCTGCTGACGGCGGCGGCCGTGACGCCCGGCTCGGCCTGCAATCGGTCGAGGACCGAACGGAAGAACCGCGCGCGGTCCTCCGTGGTGGGTTGAGTGGAGTCCTGCACTTCAAGCCGGCCGCTGAGGAGCTGGTCGGGTTGGTAACGGTTGTTGATGTCGCGCAGACCGATGACCGACCAGGCGAGCACGCTCGCCGACACGAGCAGCGCGGTGGAGAATGCGATCTGCGCGGTCACGAGCCAGCGGCGCAGCCGGCCGGTGCCGGAGCCGACTGCAGCCGTGGAGTCCTCCTTCAGGGCGTGGGTGAGGTCCACGCGCGACGCATGCATCGCCGGGTAGATGCCGGCGAGCAATCCGGTGAGCGTGGTCACGATGGCTGCGAACGCGGCGACCCGAGCATCGAGCCTGAAATCGAACCATCCCGGGACATTCATCTGCGTCGTGATCTGCCAGTGCATCTCGTCGATGGCGAAGCGTGCGAGCAGCAAGCCGGCGGCGGCGCCGAGCGCGGCCAGCAGCAGCGACTCGAGCAGGACCTGACGCAGCAGGCGGTTGCGTCCCGCTCCCATGGCGGCGCGGATCGCAAACTCACGGGAGCGCTCGGCCGCGCGGCCGAGGAGCATGTTGGCGACGTTGACGCAGGCCAGGGCGAGGATGAAACCCGTCATGGCCAACATGAGGTAAAGGATCGGGCCCGCGCCGGCGCCCGTATAGGCCTCGGGCACCGATTGGACGCGGACTTTCTCGAAACCCTGATGCGTCGCCGGCCATTGCCGCGCCAAGCGAGCCGCGACGGTCGACAACGCCGTGGCGGCGTCTTCCACCGTGACTCCGGGAGCGAGTCGGCCAAAAAGGTCCACGCGGTCCGCCAGCTGGCCGACCGGGGCGCCGCGGGCCGCCCGCAGATTCGTCCACAGTCTTTCCTGGATCGGGAACGAGAACCGCGGAGGCATGACGCCGATGATGGTGCCCGGCTCGCCGTTCACCGTGACGGCGCGGCCCACGATCTTGGGGTCGCTGCCGTAGCGGTCGCGCCACAGCGAATCAGACAGCACGACGAGCAGAGGCTGGCCAGGCTGGTCCTCCGCGGCGGAGAACCAGCGACCCAATTGGGGCGTGACACGGAGGAGGCGCGCCAGGTTGGAAGTCGTGGCCGCCCCGCTGTGGCGGGAGGGAAGCGTGGATGATTCGCTGAGGTTGAAGCCGCGGAAGTTGATCGCGGCCAGGTCGCCGACCGCCTGTTGCGCATCGCTCAGTTCGAAAAGGTCGCCGACCGGGAGGCTCTCCCAACTGCCCGCGCCGGGTTGATCGGGCGAGGCACGGGAAATATGCACGAGGTTGCCGGCATCCGGAATCGGCAGGCCTCGGAGCAGCATGCCATCGATGAGGCTGAATTGAACGGTGACGAGGGCGAAACCGAGCGCGAGCGACAGAATGGCGAGAAGACTGAAGCCGGGACGGACGATCAATTGGCGGGCGGCGAAACGGACTGCGGTGAACATTGGGTGGGCGGGTTGACGCGCGAGACGTGCAAGGATCTGCGCTTGGTTTACAGGGGAGAGGGGCGGGATCCGGCGCGGACCGGACGCGCAAGAGTGGACACAACGCGATCTGCGCCGGGGCCCGGTGCGCCGGCACCGCGGCGGGGACGCGCCGAGCGGTGCTCCGGCGGGGTCGCAGGCGAGAAAGTATCTGGCCTCGAAGCGAGGCGGATGTGGGGGAGCATGAGCGGCAGGCGAAATTGCCGAGCCTGCGCTCGCAGCGGTCAGTTGTGTGTTCTCAGCGGGTCAGCAATCGATAGATCCAGTGGTCTCGGCAAAGGAGGAAATTCAATCGGCGCGCAGCGCCACGACGGGGTCGACGCGGGCCGCCCGACGCGAGGGCAGCCACAGGGCGACGACGCCGACCAGAGTGATCGTGGCCGCGACAACGAGGTAGATGCCCGGGTGGTTGGCCATGCTGCCGCCGAAAACCTGTTCGAGGGGGCGGGTGAGGAAGAAGCCGCAGATCAAACCAGCCCCGAGGCCAAGCCCGATCTGGCGGCCACCCTGCCGCATCACCAGCAGGAGCAGCTGGCCAACGGTCGAGCCGAGGGCCATGCGGACGCCAAACTCGCGGATGCGCCGGCTGATGGATTGGGAAGTCACGCCATAGACGCCGATCGCGCCGAGGAAAAGGGTGATGGCGGCGAACACGACGGCCATGAGGCCGATGATGTCGAAGGCGCGGAGCGCTTGTGCCGTCTGGCTGGTCAGCGTGCCGACGGCGTAAATCGGCTGGTCGGGATCGATGGAAGCGATGGCTTTGCGCACCGGTTCAATCAAACTCAGAGGATCGCCCTTCGTGCGGATGAAGAGGTCGAGCCAACCCCAACCCATCTGATCTTGGGAGAGGTAAAAACCATCCTCGTTGCGTCCGGGCTCGGAGAAAATGCCCTGCATCTGCAGGTCGGGCACGACGCCGACGACGGTGACCCAGTTCTCTTGGGTCTGGCTGGAACGGAAGCGGCGTCCGAGCGGGTCTTCGCCGGGCCAGTATTTCTTGGCGAACGACGCGTTGACCAGCGCCACGCGGGGGGCGTCGGAGCCATGATCGCGCGCATCGAACAGGCGGCCGGCGAGCGCACGCGCGCCCACCAGGCGGAAATAGTCGGCCGACACCACCTCGACCCAGGCGGTCGGGCGGTCGTTGTCATGCTGAAACACGGCTCCCTCCACGCCGACCTGCGCGGGCACGCCGTTGCCGATGAGGTTGCGGCTCGTGACGGCGACGACCTCCACACCCGGCTCATTGGCGAGCCGCTCGAGCAGGCGGCGGTAGAAGCGCGCGCGGGCCTCCGCCGTGGGTTGGGTGCCTTCCTGCACCTCGATCCGGCCCATGAGCAACTTGTCCGGATCGTAATGAAGATTGGCCTGACGCGTGAGGAAGACGGTGTAGCTGAGGACACCCGCGGCGACGAGCAGCGCGGTCGAGAAGGCGATCTGCGACGTGACCAACCAGCGGGAGACCGTGCCCAGACCCAATCCGGCCGCGGCGCGGGAGTCGTCCTTCAGCGCGGTCTGCACATCGACCTGTGATGCGCGCCACGCGGGCATGACGCCCGCCAGCAGGCCGGCGAGAAGCGTCGCTCCAACCGCGATGCCCAGCACGCGCTGGTCGAGGCGGAGCGTGACACCCTTCACCGCCAGCACGCGGGTCT
>CAYYVB010000044.1:0-13754 GCA_964475035.1 uncultured Opitutaceae bacterium
ACTGGCTAGGGCAGTGGCGCGCAAGCGCGCAACCTACAGGGCCCGTAGCAGCCGATGTAAGTCGGCTGCTACAAGGGAAGACGCAGCGAAAACACGCTCAAGATTCCGGCAATTGCAGCGAGCGCCAGAGATACCAGCTCGCGACGCTGCGGTAGGGCTGCCAGCGGCGGGCGTGCGTGAGGATCGCGTCGGGCTTCGGGTCGGTGCGCTTGCGGTAGAGTTTTTTGAACGCGAGGCGGATCGCGAAATCGCCCGTCGGCATGACGTCGGGCCGTCCGAGCGTGAAGATGAGCAGCATGTGCACCGTCCACGGGCCGATGCCGCGCACTTCGGTCAAACGCGCGACGAGGTCATCGTCGGAAAGCGCGGCGGCCTCCGCGAGCGTCGGCACGACGCCGGCCTCGCATTTGTCCGCGAGGTCGAGGATGGCCGCGAGCTTGGCGCGCGAAAGGCCGGCGGCGCGCAAATCCTCCGCCGTGGCGCGCTGCACGGCGGGCGGTGTGACACCGCCGTGGCGGTCCAGCAGGGTGAGCACGCGGCCGTGGATCGTGGCGGCGGCCTTGCCGTGGAGCTGCTGATAGACGATCGAGCGCAGCATCGCCTCGAAGAGCGAGTCAGCCGGCAACAGCTCGATTGCGAAAGGACCGACGCGCTCGATGACACCGGCGAGCGGCGCGTCGGCCTCGCGCAGGTGGGCGACGGCGCGGCGCGGGTCGTAGTTCAGTCCCTCGCGGCGCTTCATTCGGAGATCAGCTCGGCGCCTTCAAGCGCGAGCAGGCGCGTCTTCGTGCGCACGCCGCCGGGGGCGGAGAACCCCGTCATCTTGTCGCTCGCGGACACCACGCGGTGGCAGGGCACGATGAGCGGCCAGGGATTCGTCGCCAGTGCCACGCCGACGGCACGCGCGGCCTCGTTCCCCAAGGCCATCGCCTTGGCGATTTCGCCGTAGCTTTTCTTGTAGCCGGGTTTGATCGCCTGCGTGTGCAGGTAAACGGCCTTCTGGAAGTCGCTCACGCGCGACCAGTCGAGCGGGGTGTCGGCGAAGTCCTGCAACCGGCCCTCGAGGTGCGCCTGCACGCGCTCGACGAGTCGGCGCAACCAGTCGGGGCGCGGCTCGTCGGCGGGCTTGCTGTGGGCCTTGTGTGCAAGGTGGCGCTCGGTGTCCTCGACGTTGGCTTCGGGAAACTGGAAGCCCGTCAGGCCGTGCTCATTCCACGCGAGGCCGCAGGTGCCGAGGGCGGTCGGGAAGAGCGTGTGGGGCATGACGGCTTTGATAGGCGGAGCGAGCATTGCAGGCAAGCCAGCCGGCCGCGATTTACGGCGCGATGACGAAAAACGGGCGACGAAATCCGTCGCCCGTCGCGCGCTACCTGCGGTGAATGCGGCTCAGTTCCCGCCGACGTAGCGGCGGAAGAATTCCTCGTAGCGCACGAGGCGGTCGAGGCGTTGCTTCGGTTCGCCGCTGCGGCTGAGTTCGTGCGTGGCGCGCGGGTAGCGGACGTATTCCACGTCGCGGCCGAGGGCCTTGAGGGTCTTGTAGAGCATCTGGCTCTGGATGACGCCGGTGCGGAAATCCACGTCGCCGTGCTTGATGAGCAGCGGGGTCTTGATCTGGTGCGCGTGCGTCATGGGCGATTGTTCAAGGAGAAGCTGGCGCACCTCGGGTTCCCAGGGGTCGCCCCAGTAGAGTGGCACGAGAAACCACGCGTTGCCCTCGCCGAAGAAGGGGATGAGATCGTAGACGCCGCGCTGCGCGATGGCGGCTTTGAAACGGTGGTCGTGCGCGATGACCCACGCCGTGAGGTAGCCGCCGTAGGAGCCGCCGGTGACGACTTGGCGGTCAGCGTCGACCCACGGGGCCTGCGCGGCTTCGCTGGCGCTGCGGAGCACGTCGGCACCGGGACCGGCTCCCCAGTCGCGGTAGTTGGCGCGCTGGAACTCGCGGCCGTAACCGCCGGAGCCGCGCGGGTTGCCGTAAACCTGCGCGTAACCTTGGGCGGCGTAGAACTGAAACTCGAACCACATGCTGGCTTCTCCCGGGCCCCACATCGCGGTCGGGCCGCCGTGGATGTTGAGGATGAGCGGATATTTTTTCCCTTCGACGAAGTCGGTCGGCTTCATCGTCCAGTAGTGCACGCGCAGCCCGAGCTCGTTGACGAAAGAATGGGACTCGGTCGGCGCGAGGCGTTTGCCGTCGATCCAAGCCTGATTGTGACGGGTGAGCGGCTTGCTGACTTTGCCGGAGGTGTGGGCGATGTGCAGTTCGGAGGGATTCCCCAGATGTGTGACGACTTGCACCAGGCCTTCGCGGCCGACGTCGAAATCACGGATGCCCCACGGCTGCCAAGTCACGGCGTTCACGTCACCGCGCTCGAGCACGATGCGGTGCAGCGGAAACCGGCCGCCGGAGGGTGCGGTGAAATAGATCGAACGGCTGTCGGGCGACCACTTGGGGTTGCCGGCTTGGCGGTCGAGGTCGGGCGTGAGCACGCGGGGCTCGCCACCGGCGGCGGACACGACGGCGATCTTCGTCTGGTCGAAGCTGAGGCGGCCGCCGACTTGGAGCGTGAATGCGACCCACTGGCCGTCGGGCGAGGGCGCAGGGTCACCGTAGGACTCGTTGTCGCGCGCGAGGAAGACGCTTTTTTCCCCCGTTCCGCTGTCGATGGTGTAGAGCGACACTTGGCCGACCGTGCGGTCGGGGTTCACTGCGGCGTCGCGCGAGGCGACAAAGATGATGCGGCGGTTGTCGGCCATCCACTCGGCGGCGTTCTTGCTCTCGTAACCGAGCGCGAGCGGCCGCGCCTCGGCGCCTTCGCGCGCCTCCATGACGTAAAGCTGGGTGAAGCCGAGGTCGGTCTGCAGATCGTTTTCGCTCAGGAAATTGAACCGGTTCGTCACGCGCGGGTTGGACTCGGCTTCGTTTTTCGCGAGCCACTCTCGCACTTCGGCGAGGGAGCCGTCGGCCGCGGCCTTGGGGCGTTCGGAGGTTTTGGCGTGCGAACTGGGTTTGATTTTCCAGTTCGCGGTGTCGTTCGCGGGGCGCGCGGGCTTCTCGTGCGGCCAGGCCGGCGTCGCCTCTGAGCCGGATTTCTCCAGCGCGTCCCGGACCTGCGCGTAGCTGAGGCTGGAACTGAAAAGGAGCTTGGTGCCGTCGGGCGACCAACGCGGATTCGTCGCCCCGGTCTCGGCCTTGGTGAACGGCGCGGCTTCGCCGCCGTCGAGCGAGAGGACGTTGATCTGTGGCGGCGCGCCGGCGGCGCGCACGAAGGCGATGCGGCGTCCGTCCGGATGCCACGCGGGGGAGGAATTGCTGTTGGCGCCGAAGGTCAGGCGTCGCGGCGGCGTCTTGCCGTCGGTCGCGGCAAGCCAGAGATGGGTGTGATAGAACCAGTCCTCGGTCGCATCGGGTTTGGGCTCCATCGAGCGGACGACATAGACGACCCATTTGCCGTCGGGCGAGAGGGCGGGGGACTCGACCTGCTTCACTTTCAACAGGTCGGTCGCGGTGATGAGGGTCTTGGCGTTGGCGTCGGCTGCGCGGGTCCAGGCGGTGGAACCGGCGAACAGCGCGCACACGACCAGCAAGCGGGGTAGCATGAGGCGGGGCATCGGCGAGGGTGACTGTGTCGCGGGGCACCGGTCTGTCGAAGCGAATTTGGATGTCCTCCTGCCGGTTGCGGTGAACGTGTCGCGCTTCGTGGGCTCGTGTCTGCCCGGCGGGTTTTTGCGTTGCGGCGCCGTGGGCTTTGGAGGACCAAGGAGGGGCCACGATGCCGCAGAATAAATTCTACAACGCCTTTGACGTGCAGGAATGGGGCGGGGGCCGGAAGCCCGATTACCGCAGCCCGTTCCAGATCGACCGGGACCGCATCATCCACGCGCACGCGTTCCGCAAGCTGCAGTCGAAGACGCAGGTGTTCCTCAGCGGCGAATACGATTTCTACCGCACGCGCCTCACGCACTCGATGGAGGTGGCGCAGATCGGGCGCTCGATCTGCCATTACCTGCTCTCGCGCGGCGCGCCGCTGCGGGAGGATTTCTTCATCGACTCCGATCTCGTCGAGGCGAGCTGCCTCGCTCACGACATGGGCCACCCGCCGTTCGGGCACAGCGGCGAGCGCACCCTGCAGGAGCTGATGAAGCGCCGCGGCGGCTTCGAGGGCAACGCCCAGACCCTGCACCTGCTCTGCGAGACGATCTATCAGAACGAAAGCGGCGTGAAGGGCATGCAGCCGACGCGCGCGCTCCTCGACGGCATCCTCAAATACAAGAAGCTCTATACCGAGTTCGCCTCGCCGCCGATCAACCACTTCATCTACGACGCGCAGTCGCCGATCCGCGACTGGGTCTTCGGCGGCACCCGCGTCCCCGGCCCGCTCATGCGCGGCAATGCGCTGAACGACTTCAAGAGCGTCGAGTGCCAGATTATGGACTGGGCCGACGACGCCGCGTATTCGCTCAATGACATCGTCGACGGCGTGAGAGCGGGCTTCCTCACCATTGAGCGCGTCGAGCGCTGGGCGGCGGGCACGGCGATCGGCCCCGACCAGCAGCGTCACATGGATTCGCTCTTCGACGCCATCCGCGCCGACCGGCTGGAAAACACCTTCTCGAAGAAGATCGGCGCCTTCATCCAAGCCTGCCGCCTCAAGGAGCGCGACAACTTCATGGCCGGGCGGACCAACCGCTACGCCTACGAACTCGTCGTCGACGAGGCCGCGTTGGCCGAGGCGGCGTTCTTCAAGCAGATGGCCAACGACATCATCTTCGAAAGCCCGCAACTCGAACAGCTCGAGCACAAGGCCCGCGTCATCCTCAACGCGCTCTTCCAGGCGATCTGGGACAACTACGCCGAGCGCGGCGAGCGCATCATCACGATTTTGCCCTCGAACGTCAGCCGCCTGATCGATGCCGAGAAGACCCTCGACGGCAAAGCCCGCCGTATCTGCGACTACCTCGCCGGCCTGACCGACGGCATGATCGTGCGCACCTACCGGCGCTTGTTCGACCCGGAGTTCGGGAGTTTCCGGGACCTGAGCTGAGCACCCTCGCCTTCGCGCGGCGGATCAGTCCAGCGCTTCCACATCGACGATCATGACCAGCCGTGCGGCGTGATCCACCCAGTAGGCGAGGAGGAAGCCATCGACGTGCAGATGCTCGATCTCATGGCCGGCGGCATCGCGGATGATGTAGTCGCTGATTTGGAACGGATCGCGCGCCAGCTCACTCAGGCGTCTCAGCAGCCGACGCTGCCGATGGCGCGGGAGGCTCACGAGATACTCCGCCACTTCCGCCGCGAGGGTGGCTGAATACTCAGTTGGCGGCGCCACGGCTCAGGCGCGACTCCAGCTGCTCCACCGGGATGCGTTTCCCGGTGCGCATGACTTTCAGTCGCTTGGCTGTGGCCCGTTTCCATTCCGGTGTGTCGTGCTTCAAACGCAGCAGGAAAACTTGGAGTTCCTGTCGCTCGCGTTTGTTCAGGCGGGTGATCGCCTGCTTGATTTCCAACACGCTCATCGTGGAGCAAAGGGTAGGCCGCCGGGCGGGGGCGTCAACGGACATTTCCTTCACTTGCCGGTGCTGCGAGGTGCCCCTTGGCCACCGCCTCGTCCAGCATCCGCGCGGCGTAGGCCCACATCGATTCGGAACCTTCCTTCGTGTGCTGGTTGCGGGCGACGACCTTGTCGTGCGTCACGCCGTGCTTCTTCCACGTTTCGCCGCCGGTGAGGCAGTTGAGCAGCATCGGATGAAAACGGTCGCAGGCCGCCGCGAAGCGCGACTCGGGGGTCGCGCGGGCCTCGAACTCGTCCCAGAGCGCGCGAAACTCCTCGGCTTGGTCCGGCGGAAGCAGCCCGAAGATCCGCTCGGCGGCGCGGGCCTCGCGCTCGTGCTGGTCGGCCATGTTCTTCGTGTCGTAGGCGTAGGTGTCGCCGGCGTCGATCTCCACGAGGTCGTGGATCAGCACCATCTTCAGCACACGGAGGACGTCGAGGGGCTGGTGGTTCGAGTGCTCGGCGAGCGTGATGACCATGAGCGCGAAGTGCCACGAGTGCTCCGCGCTGTTCTCCGGCCGGCGGCTCTGCGTGCAGAGCGTCTGGCGGAAGACTTCCTTCAGCTTGTCGGTCTCGATGATGAACCGGATCTGGCGTTCGAGGCGTTCGGCGGGCGTGAGGCTCACGCAGGCAACAGAACACGTTCGCGCGCGGCCCGCCAGTCCGCATCTGCCGTCGCGTCCGCGCGCCGCGGCGGACGCGCCGGGGTGTTCGCCGTGCCTCGCGCCGGCTTGGTCGCACCGGGCTTGCGCGCGGGGCGCTTTGCGTTTCTTTTCGCCGGCCTATGCGATCCGTTGCCCGACCCCTGGCGCTGGCCGCCGCGCTGCTTCCCGCGCTCGCCCTCGCCGCGAACTACCCCGCCTCGAAGACCGTCGACCACGTGGACGAATACCACGGCGTCAAGGTCGCCGATCCCTACCGCTGGCTCGAGGACCTCGATTCCGCCGAGACCAAGGCCTGGGTCGCCGCGCAGAACGCCCACACCGCCGCCGCGCTCGCGCAGATGCCCGAGGTCGCGCAGGTGCGCCAGCGCCTGACCGAACTCTGGAACTACGAGCGCTACGGCCAGCCGTTCAAGGAGGCGGGCTGGGTCTTCTTCTCCAAAAACGACGGCCTGCAGAACCAGTCCGTGATCTACGTGCAGGAAGGTTTCGACGGCACGCCGCGCGTGCTCATCGACCCGAATCCCTGGTCCGCCGACGGCACCGTGGCGGTCACGAGCACCTCGACCTCGCCCGACGGGAAGTGGCTCGGCTACAGCGTCGCGGTCGGCGGCTCCGATTGGAACGAGTTCAAGCTCCGCAACGTCGCCACCGGCGAGGACGCGCCCGACCACATCCGCTGGGTGAAGTTCTCCGGCATGAGCTGGACGCACGACGCCGCGGGCTTCTTCTACGCGCGCTATCCCGAGCCGGCCGGCGGCGACCTCAAGGTCTTCAGCAAGCTCGAGCACCGCAAAATCTACTATCACCGCGTCGGCACGCCGCAGAGCGAGGACAAGTTGATCTTCGAGCTGCCCGATCACCCGCAGCGCTCCTTCGGCGCGCAGGTCTCGTCCGACGGCCGCTACGCCGTCATCGGCATCACGCAGCCCGGTCAGCGGGGCAATCAGGTCGGTTACCTCGACCTGCAGGACGCCAAGCAGCCGAAGCTCGACGGCCCGGTGACGATGCTCATCACCGGCTTCGACGCGAACTACGGCTTCATCGGCAACGTCGACCGCACGTTCTATTTCTTCACCACGCACGAGGCCCCGCGCGGCAAGGTCATCGCCGTCAACCTCGACGAGGGCCTCGCCGCCGCGCGCACGGTCATCCCCGAGGGCGCCGACACCATCGACGGCGTGCGCATCTCCGCCGGCCGCTTTGTTGTCACCTACATGCGCGACGTGGCGAACCGCGTCGCGATCTTCTCGCTGGACGGCGCGCCCGCCGGCGAGATCGCGCTGCCCGGCCTCGGCGCCGTGCTGTCGGTCGGCGGCAAGTTCAGGGACCCCGAGGTCTTCGTGAACTTCTCGTCCTTCCTCTATCCCGGCACGATCCTCCGCCACAACCTCGACACCGGTGCGACCACGGTCTGGCGCGAGGCGAAGACGGACTTCGATGCGAGCCAGTATGAGACGAAGCAGGTCTTCTACCCGTCGAAAGACGGCACGAAGATCCCGATGTTCATCACGCACAAGAAGGGCCTGAAGCTCGACGGCTCCGCGCCCGGCTGGCTCTACGGCTACGGCGGCTTCAACGTCGTCATGCGCCCGCAGTTCGCTGTCCCGCCGCTCGTCTGGATCGAGCGCGGCGGCGTCTATGCCGTGGCCAACCTCCGCGGCGGCGGTGAATACGGCCGCGCCTGGCACGACGCCGGCACGCAGGCGAAGAAACAGAACGTCTTCGACGATTTCATCGCCGCCGCCGAGTTCCTCGCCGGCGAGAAATACACTTCGCACGACCGGCTCGTCATCGACGGCCGCTCCAACGGCGGCCTGCTCCTCGGCGCCGTGGTCAACCAGCGCCCCGAGCTCTTTGCCGCCGCCGTGCCCGCCGTGGGCGTGATGGACATGCTGCGTTACCACAAGTTCACCGTCGGCGCCAGCTGGGCGCGGGATTTCGGCACGTCGGACACACCCGAGGGCTTCAAGTATCTGCTCGCCTACTCGCCGCTGCACACGGCGAAGGCCGGCACAAAATATCCTGCCGTCCTCGTGACCACCGGCGACCACGACGACCGCGTGCACCCTGCGCATTCCTACAAATACACCGCCGAGATGCAGAAGGCGGCCGGTGCGGGCAGCGGCCCGATCCTCATCCACATCGAGAAGGACGCCGGTCACGGCGGATCGAGCGGCAGCTCGCCCGTCTCGAAGACGATCGCCGACTGGGCCCTCCGCATGGGCTTCGGCGCGCACTTCGCCGGGTGGGGGAAAAACTGAGCGCGGCGCGCAGTCGCGCCTCGGCGTCTCCCGAATAATCCATCGATCACCGCAAGCCCGCCGTCCCCCGGCGGGCTTTTTCCTGCACTGGCGGCGACTCCGCTCGCCGCCGGGACCGCGGCACAATGCCCGCGTGCCCGACGCAGCGAATGTAGGTGGCGCGCTTGCGCCACTGTTGCGCGCAAGCGCGCAACCTACAGCGACACTTCGTGTAGCAGCCGTCGTAAGACGACTGACTCGATCCTCGCTCGCCGGCGCTACCTCCGCTGCGCGTCATTCGCTGCGCTGCCGCCAGCCGTCTTACGACGGCTGCTACGAGGAAGGCTGCGACGTCGAGCCGTCGCGACAGAATCGCCGCAGCTCCGGCGACGAAGAATCCGGCGCGGAGCGGAGTCCGCGTCCCACCTCCCGCTTGCCGCCCCGCTCATCTTGTCCGCGGCGCCGTTCGCCAGTCCGAAAGGACCAGCGGGCAGGTTGGGCTTGCGAACGGCGGACTCCCGCGCTGCGTTGGTCGGCCTATGAAGCTTATGAGCTTGGTTACCTTGGCCGCGGCTCCGGTCCTGGCGCTGGCCACCCCGATGAACTATCCCCACAGCAAGACCGTCGACCAAGTCGACGATTTCCACGGTGTGAAGGTCGAAGACCCCTTCCGGTGGCTCGAGGACGTCGATGCCGCCGACACGAAGGAGTGGGTCGGCGCGCAGAACAAAGTCACCTTCGATTTCCTCGCCACGTTGCCGAAGCGCGACGCGATCAAGCAGCGCCTGCAGGAACTTCTCAACTACCCGCGCTTCAGCCTGCCGTCGAAGCAGGGCGGCCGCTACTACTACACCGCCAATTCCGGCCTCCAGAACCAATCACCGCTTTACGTGAAGGATGCGCTCGGTGCCGAAGGCCGCCTCCTGCTCGACCCCAACACCATGTCCAAGGACGGCACGGTCGCGCTCTCGACCATCTCCGCCTCCGATGACGGCCAATGGCTCGGCTACGGCATCGCCAAAGCCGGTTCCGATTGGAACGAGTTCCGCGTCCGCAATGTCGTCACCGGCGAGGATGCCGCCGACGTCATCAACTGGGTGAAGTTCTCCGGCCTCAGCTGGACGAAGGACAGCAAGGGCTTCTTCTACTCGCGCTACCCCGAGCCCCGCAAGGACGGCAACCAGGTCTTCAGCGATCTCGAGAACCAGAAGCTCTATTATCATCGCCTCGGCACGCCGCAGTCCGACGACATCGTCGTCTATGAGCGGCCCGATCAACCGAAGTGGGGACTCAATGGCGGCGTCACCGAGGACGGACGCTATCTCTTCATCAATGTCTGGGAAGGCACCGATCCCCGCAATCGTCTCCATTACCTCGATCTCCGCGACCCGGCTAACCCGCAGCTCCAGGGCGAGGTGGTTCGCCTGATCGACGTGATCGAGGCCAGTTACAACGTCATCGGCAACGACGGGTCCCTGGTTTACCTCCTCACCGATCTCGATGCGCCCCGTTACAAGGTCATCGCCATCGACCTCGCCAACCCCGACCGCGCCAACTGGAAGACCCTCATCCCCGAATCAAAGGATGTCATCTCCAACGCCAGCTTCGTCGGCGGCAAGTTCGTCGTGAACTACATGCAGGACGCCAAGAGCGTGCTCAACATCTACGCCAAGGACGGCACCGCCCTCGGCACCATCGCGCTCCCCGGCATCGGCCAGGTCGCCGGCCTCAGCGGCCGCGAGGACGAGAGCGAACTCTTCTTCTCGTTCACGTCCTTCACCTACCCGACGACGAACTTCCGCACCGACCTCGCCACCGGCAAGACCGAGGTCTTCCAGGCGCCCAAGGTCAGCTTCGACCCCTCGCTCTACGAGACGAAGCAGGTGTTCTACACCTCGAAGGACGGCACGCGCGTCCCGATGTTCATCACCCACCGCAAGGGCATCAAGCTCGACGGCTCGCACCCGACGCTCCTCTACGCCTACGGCGGCTTCAACATCTCGCTCCTCCCGAGCTTCTCCACGCAGAACATCGCCTGGCTCGAGTTCGGCGGCATCTACGCCGTGCCGAACCTCCGCGGCGGCGGCGAATACGGCCGCGAGTGGCACCTCGCCGGCACGAAGCTGCAAAAGCAGAACGTGTTCGACGACTTCATCGCCGCGGGCGAATTCCTCGTGCAGGAAGGCTACACCTCCCACGAGCGCCTCAGCATCTTCGGTGGCTCCAACGGCGGCCTCCTCATCGGCGCCGTCGTCAACCAGCGTCCCGACCTCGCCCGCGTGGCGTTCCCCGCCGTCGGCGTCATGGACATGATGCGCTTCCAGAAATTTACCATCGGCTGGGCTTGGGCCAGCGACTACGGCTCCGCCGACGACAGCGCCGAGATGGCCGCCTACCTCAAGGGCTACTCGCCGATCCACAACGTGAAGCCCGGCGTCGAGTATCCCGCCGTCATGGTCACCACCGGCGACCACGACGACCGCGTGCACCCCGGCCACTCCTTCAAATACGCCGCCGCCCTCCAAGCCGCGAACCCGAACAACAAGCTCCCGCTCCTCATCCGCATCGACACCAACGCCGGTCACGGCGCGGGCAAACCGATCTCCAAGCAGATCGAGGAGACGGCCGACCGCTTCGCGTTCTCGCTCTACTACACGAGCAGCGGCTCGAACTGAGCCCGCGTCACCGCGCCATCCCTTTCAGCCCGCCCTCACCGGCGGGCTTTTTTGCGATGCGCTCTTTTGGAGCGGAAGTGTGATGTTAGGCCTCACCCGACCAGCAAACGTCTTGGCGCAAGCCTGCCTCTCCAATGCCGCGATAGACCATCTGTAGGAGGGGCTTTACGCCCCGATCAATTCATCCTCCAGCGTGATGAACTCTCAGTCGCGGCCTAAAGCCGCTCCTACAGTTGTCTTCCGTCGGCCGCGGGCCGAGTGCAGCCCACCCGCCGCCTCACCGCGCCGCGGCCACGCTCGCAAGCGCGTCGCGCAATTCCGTCAGCCGCGGCACATCCACGGCGGCCTTGTCGGCGGATTCGAGATGGAAACGGTCGATCGCCTGCCCGCGCTCGGTGTCGACGCGCGCCGCCGTGAGGTTGAAACCCTTCTCGGCGATGACGCGCCCGACGCGATAGAGCAGACCGAACCGGTCCGGTGCGCGCATCTCGACGATGGCGCGCGGGGAGGAGATTTCCTGATAGACCTCGACGCTCGGCGCCGGGGCCTCGGTCGCGCCGGCGAAACGGCCCGCCAGCTCGGCCACGGCCGGGGCGAGGTCGCGGTTGGTGACGAGGGCGCTCTCGACCGTGCGCGCGAACTCCGCCTGCGCCGCCGCGTGGTCGGCCGGCGGCGTCACCTCGAAGCTGTCGATCGCGATGTGGTCGTTGCGCGTCATGATGCGCGCGGAAAGGATGTTGCAGCCCGCCACGCTCAGGGCGCCGGCGAGCTTGTAGAACAGCCCGGCCCGGTCCCAGGTGACGACGTGCGCCACGCTGCAGCCGCGTTCCGGCGCCTCGCGCCACTCGATCACCGGACGCAGCGAGCCGAGCGAGTCGGCGGCGGAGATGTTCTGCAGGAGCCGGTTCACCATCGCGAGGTGCAGGGCGACCTCGGTCTCGTCGGTCTGGGCAAAATAGCGGTCGGGGAGGAGATTGAAGTGCGCGGCGATCTCCTCCGGGCTGATGCCGGAGACGGTGTGGGCGAGGTGTTGCGGACGGTGCACGAGTAAAGCGGGTGGATGCCGGAACTGTGCCAGCCGGCTGGGCAAAAACGTGACTCAACGCGCCGCGCTGGCCACCTGTTTTTTCGTCCGGCCGGGTGGGGGAGGGATTCCGAAAAAATTCCAGTTGACGGCCCCACCTTCGCGCCCTTTGTTGGCCGCTCTCTCGCGGGTGTAGCTCAGTTGGTAGAGCACCACCTTGCCAAGGTGGACGTCGAGAGTTCGAGTCTCTTCGCCCGCTCCATTTCAGAAGGCCGCCGGAATCAACCCCGGCGGCCTTCCTCGTTTCCGCCCGCCGGGAGGCACTTTCAAAAACCGCTGGTTTCCAGCGGGTTTTTTCTTATCCCGGTAGGCGTGAACGCCTCCGACTTCTTCGCCCTGCCGCCGTCGCTGGCGCCGTTTGCCGCCCACTTCCCCGCCGACCTGCCGCCGTGGGAATGGCTCAAACGCATCGGCCCGGCGCTGGCCGCCGTCGAGTTCGGCCCGCTCCGCCGCGACCTCCCGCCGGGCGTCCATATCGAGGGCAAGGTCTGGATCGATCCGTCCGTCAAACTCCCGCCTTACGCCACGATCATCGGCCCGGCCTGGATCGGCCCGAAGACCGAGATCCGTCCCAACGCCTTCATCCGCGGCAACGTCATCGTCGGCGCCGGCGGCGTCCTCGGCAATTCCTGCGAATACAAGAACTGCCTCCTCCTCGACGGCGTCCAGACCCCGCACTACAACTACGTCGGCGACTCGATCCTCGGCAACAGGGCTCACCTCGGCGCCGGCGTCATCTGCTCCAACCTCCGCCTCGACCAGGCCGAGGTCACCGTCCGCCTCCCCGCCGGCACCGTGGCGACCGGCCTGCGCAAGTTCGGCGCCGTGCTCGGCGACGGCGCCGAGGTCGGCTGCAACGCCGTCCTCAACCCCGGCACGCTCCTCGGCCCGCGCGCGCTCGTCACCCCGAACACGAACTTCGGCGGCTACCTGCCCCCCGCCACCATCGCCCGCACCCGCGCCGCCGTCACGACGATGCCCCGCCGCGACTGAGGGGGGGCGAAGACACAAATCTTTCTCGTTCTCTGAATCTTTCTCGTTCTCTCTGCTTGTTCATCCGGGATCTCTCCCGAGAGAAAGAGAAAGATTAAGAGTAAGAGAAAGATTTCCCCGGACCACTTTCCCATCATGCCCCGCATTCTCACCGGCATCACGCCCTCCGGCACCCTGCACATCGGCAACTACTTCGGCGCCATGCGCCCCGCCATCGAGCTGCAGGCCGGGGGCGACGCGTTCTACTTCATCGCCGATTACCACTCGATGACCGCGCTGACCGACGCCCAGCAGCGCCGCGACTTCACCCTCGGCATCGCCCTCGACTGGCTCGCCTGCGGCCTCGACCCCGCCAAGGCCGTCTTCTGGCGCCAGAGCGACATCCCCGAGGTCTGCGAACTCACGTGGATGATCGGCTCGCTCACGCCCATGGGCCTCCTCGAGCGCGCCCACAGCTACAAGGACAAGACCGCCAAGGGCCTCGACGCCAACTTCGGCCTCTTCGCCTACCCGGTGCTCATGGCCGCCGACATCCTCCTCTT
>CAYYVB010000045.1:0-13454 GCA_964475035.1 uncultured Opitutaceae bacterium
GATCTACATGCGGTACGCGCTCACGGTGGCGCGGCGCGGCTGGGGTGACACGCATCCGAACCCGCTGGTCGGCGCCGTGATCGTCGAGCGCGGCGAAGTCGTCGCGGAGGGTCATCACGCCCGCGCGGGCGAAGCCCATGCCGAGGTCAACGCGCTCCGCGCGCTCGGCCGCAAGCCGCACGCCGGGGCGACGCTCTACGTCACGCTCGAGCCTTGTTGCACTCACGGCCGCACGCCGCCGTGCACGGATGCGATCGTCGACGCCGGCATCACGCGCGTCGTGGTCGGCGCGACCGACCCGAACCCCGCGCACGCCGGACACGGCTTCGATGTGCTGCGCGCGGCCGGGGTCGACGTCGTGGCCGGTGTGCTCGCGGCGGAGTGCGCCGACCTCAACCTCATCTTCAACCACTGGATCACGAAGCGCCGCCCGCTCTTCGCGGCGAAATCCGGCGTCACGCTCGACGGCAAGGTCGCGACCCGCACGGGCGATTCGAAATGGATCACCGGCGAAAAGGCCCGGGCGAACGCCCACCTCTGGCGACGCTATTTCCCCGCCATTGCTGTCGGGGCCGGCACATTGCGCTCCGACAACCCCCGTTTGACTGCGCGTCTCGGCGGCACGGAGTGGTGCCCTTGGCGCTTTGTCTTCGACGGCTTGTTGCGCAGCGTGATCGACCAGGGAATGGCCGGTCTATACACGGACGAGTTCCGCGACCGCACCATCGTCGTGACGACTCCCCACGGCGGCCTTGGCTATGTGCGGAAGTTGAATGCCATGGGCGTAAAGACGTGGGTCATCCCCGGACAGTCCACCAAGGTGAGTTTCTCCGCGTTCCGCCAGCGCTGCGCCGAGGAAGGCATCACCGGCGTGTTCTTCGAGGGCGGCGCGCAATTGCTCAGCGAATTGCTGCAGACGCGGGAGCTCGATTATCTCTTCACCTATCATGCGCCGGTGCTGTTCGCCGACGACAAGAGCAAGTCAATCCTGCGCGGTCTGCGCACGGAGACGCTGGCCAATGCGATCCGCCTCGGCGAAGTGCGCCACGAGGTGCATGGTGACGATGCGTTGCTCCGTGGTTTCGTGAAGTATCCGGAGAAGATGTTCGTCGATGAAGCGACCTTCAGCCGGCGGGGGCTGTTGGAATCATGATCATCCATCTCGCTTCCGGGAATGCGCACAAGGCGCAGGAGGTGCAGCGGCTCGCAGACGAGACGCCGGCCACGGCGCGGCTCGCCCTGCGCGTCGTGCCCGCGGAGAAAATGCCGCCGGTCGAGGAGGACACGGGCACCTTTGTCGGCAACGCGCGCAAGAAAGCTGCGGCTTTGCAGGCGATCTTGCCGCCGGATGCGTGGGTGCTGGCCGACGACAGCGGCGTCTGCGTCGATGCGCTCGGCGGCGCGCCAGGCGTCGAGTCGGCCTATTTCGCCGGAGCACAGGGCGACCCCGCGGCGAATTTGCGCAAGTTGACGGAGGTGATGCGCGCGGTGCCGGAGGAGCAGCGCGCGGCGCGGTTCGTGTGTGTGTTATTGTTGCGTGGACCGAACGGCGCCGAGGCGGTGTTTGAGGGACGCTGCGAAGGTGTCCTCGGTCGCGAGCCGCGCGGCGGCAAGGGTTTCGGTTACGACCCCTTGTTCGTGCCCGAGGGTTTCGCGTGCACATATGCGGAGCTGGAAGACACGCAGAAGAACGCCATCAGCCACCGCGGCCGCGCATGGGCGAAGCTCGCCGCATGGCTGGCGGAGCAGAGCGCGCGTTGAGACAGGGAGCCTGCGCGCTGCGTGTGCCTGGCTTTAGGTTGCGCGCTCGCGCGCAACACGAAGGCAAGAAGCGGTGCGGACGTCCGAGTGGCGCGCAAGCGCGCAACCTACAGGGTGCGTTGGGGTTTTGTAGCTGCCGTCGTAATACGGCAGTTTGAGGGCGGCGTGCCAGCGTGGGTCGCTCCAGCCGCCTTACGACGGCTGCTACGGGATTGGATCGCTCCTCAGTGCGGCAGGGCTTCGATCACCGTCCTCAGCTCGGCGTATTCCGTGGCGTTGATCTCGCGGTAGGCCATGCGGCGGGCGTTCAACACGATGGGCTCGAGCGGCACGTCGTGGTTGGCGTTGCGGAGGTCTTGATGCAGGCCCCAGTAACGGTTTGGTGCGGTGTAAACCCGCAGGTTCCACGGCTCCATCGCGACGCGGCTCTCGAAGAGCGCGACCATCGAGCCGCGGATGAAGAGACCCTCGCCGTTCCATGATTCGATCAGGCGCGGGAAATTGTGCGCCCCGCCCGAATACTGTTGGTTCGCGCCGCTGCTTGGTGGACCGGCGGTGAGGTCGGACGGGTTGTGGTTGCTCGGGACGAGACCCATGAGCAGCGCGGTGGAGACCTCGGTGTCGACAGTCGGCTGCTTGGCGGTGAAATTCGAACCGAGCGCGCCGGCGGCGGCGAGGTTGGGCATCGCAGCGGGTTTGCGGCTCGTGTTGATGCCGTCGTATTGGTTCGAGGAGCTCGGGTTGGTCGTGCGCCAGTTCGTGCTGTAGGCGCTGCTGGTGTTGACGGCGTGCGCGCTGAGTCCGTCGTTCCAGCCCGAGGTTTGGTAGTAGGTGCCGGCGTTCGTCGTGAAGGTCGGCTGCGAGAGGATCGTGATGGCGTCGGCCATGACGCAGGCGAGCTTCTCGCTGGCGCTGTCCGGGTAGCGCGCGCTGTAGCCGCCGTGGCCGGTGGAGCCGGTGCTGGTGTTGATCGTGCCGTCGGCGTTGAAGTGGCCGACGAGGTAGGCGGCGTCGTTGGTGACGAAGGTGAACCCGGTGCGACCGGAGGCGGCAAGCGACACGACCGGGCCGCGGCCGTGCCAGAGGCGCACGCCGGAATCGACTCGCGCGGGCACGCCGCCGGTGTGCGCGCGGTCCTCGGCTTCGACGGAGTGGACATAGACTGTGACGCCGTCGAACCACGCGGCGTTGAGCGCGGCAGCGGTGACCTTGAACACGTCGGGGCCGGTCGTGATGGCGGTGTCGGTCGGGTCGGCGGGGGCGAGGTAAAGACGGAACGGGTCGGCGAAGTAATTCGCCGGTGCGGGCGTGCTGGCGGTGGGGAATCCGCTGAAATCGGTGAGGGTGCCGTAATTGATCCCGAGCCGATAGGAGCCGCGCGTTGCGGACGGGTTGAAGATGAAGTGGCTCCACTGCGTGGCGTTCACTGGGAGGCTGGGGAAGTAGATCGAGCTCGTGGTGGCATCGGCGAGCGTGCGCTCGACCATCATCTGGAAGCGGACGAGGTCGAAATCGATCTTGGCGACCGGTCGCGGCGTGTAGGAGTTGCTGGTGCGCGCGGAGGGATAGCCGGAGTTATTGTGCGCGCGGCGCATATCGTAGAAGTAGGCATCGGTGAGCGTGGGGAAGCTCGGCGCGGTGGCGCCGGCGTAGCCGGTCGTGACACCGGAGGTGGCGAACACAGTCGAGACCGGCTCGTCGACCGTGCGGCTGCTGGCGGGGATGCGCAGGATCTGGTTGAGCCCGACGGCCGTCTGGTCGGTGAAACGGTTGGGCAGGTTGTTCTGATACATCGTGTCGTCGGAGGTGTCGGCGGGCGTGCCGTTGTGGTTGTAGCCGTAGCTCGGCTGGCCGGGGAGGACGACTTCGGCGATGGAATGGACGCCGGCGCTGCTGACGGTGTTGAGGAAGGCCCGATACGAGCGGCCGAGCAGGGTGATGTTGCTGCCATCGGGGAGGCGGCCGGTGCGCGGGGTGTCGTCGGGGTTGACGACGAGGTAGAGCCCGACTTGCCGGCCGAGTTTGGCCTCGCGGATGCCGGCGGGGTCGGAGGATTCGGGCGCGGCGACGAGCTGGCGGCCGTTGTTGCGGTCGTCCTCGGGCGTGCTGGGGTCGTTCGTCTCCTTGTAGGTGCCGATGGAGGGCAGCTCGAGCTTGGTGACGCCGTGGGCGTTGGTGCGGACGTTGTTGGTGTAGGCGGAAGTGGCGAAGGTTTTGAATTGGTTCTGCGTCGTGGCAGTCTCGGAAGCGCCGCCCATCTTGTGGTCGCGCCACTTGTTCGAACCGCCGTGGCTGCCGTAAAGGTTGGTCTGCACACCGGATGTGCTGGAATAATACACGGCCCCGCTGCCGCCGGAGTCGGTGGGATTCGAGCCGGAGCGCGTGCGGTAGCTGGCCTTCATCTGGCCGTGGGCGTAGAGGCCCTCGGCGGCGGTGACGCGGTCGGTGAAGGTCAGCGTGGCCGAGCCGCCCGCCTCGCCGCGCGCCATGAGCCGGCCGTTGGTATGCACGGGACCGGCGATGGTCATGTTCTGACCGGGGAAGAACTCCAGGTCCATGTTGTAGAAGATGCCGAATTGGAAGAGCGGGATCATCGCAACCTCCATGTCGTGCCGCGCGTAGGCGGTGACGCCGCCGACGGAGCCGTGGCGCATGATGGATTTCGAGATGATCGGCACGGTGCTCGTGCTGACGCTGAGGCCGTAGTTGGGATTCGTGGTGTCGCTGACATAGGCGAGACCGGTCGTCGTCGTGAGCCCTGCGAGCACCTCGGCGTCCGCGGGGGAGGAAAATGCCGTCGTGAGCACATTGTCGGGCGGCAGGTGGATCTGGTTCGTGCCACCGATGAATGCCATCGGCGTGGAGCTGCGCAGGCGCATGAGTTTGGTGGTGAGCTGCTCGGCGGCGTAGATGGAGATGTTCTCCGCCATGTTGCGTGCGCGGAGCACGAGGCGCTGGCGTTCGTTGGCGCGCCGTTCGCTCAGGGTGTAAGTCAGGATGCTGCCCGTGAGCAGCGCCATGATCGCGGCGAAAAACACCACGGTCATGAGCACGGAGCCGCGGCGGTTGAGACGGATAGTCGAACCGGATGGATGGGATCGGGCCGGGAAGTTCATTTGCGGGGCGAAATGGTGTAATTGAAGGAGCTGCTCGAGAGGAGGTTCGTGACTTGGTTGCCGCTGATGACCTCGACGTTGACGGAAACGTATTCGTTGTTCGCGGTCGCGGACGAAGTCTCGGCCGAGAAGATCGGGTGGCACACGGTTGCAGATCCGGTCTTGAGCCGGCCTCGGGTTGTCGGGGCCACGACGCGTGATCCCGATAAAGCGGGCGTCGCGTTGAGGTTCACGGCGTCGAGCAGCGTCTTGAGCGAGGAGGCCGTGCCGCTCGCGCCGTAGTCCTCGCTTTCGTAGAAACGCAGCGCGCCCTGCTGCTCGGGCGACGTGACGACGCGATAGTAGATGCGGAACTGGCGGATATTTGACGTCTGGTCGACGTTCACGCGCGTCACGAGCACCAGGCAGTCGCCATGGCGGAGATCGGCGCCGTAGGGATCGGTTTCTTCAACCGCAAGGTCGGCCGCGAGGTCGACGTTGCCATCCAGTTTCCGGTAGTCGCGGAAGAGGTAGAACTCCGACGCGTCGAGCGTCTCCTGCGCGAGGTGCGCCATGACGTAGCGCAGGGTCGAATTCGTTGAGAGGCGCACACTGTCGCGATACATGGTGCGAAATCCCGTCAGGAAGGTGCCGACGGCAAGGCCCATGCCGAGCGTGGCGATGGACATCGTGATGAGGACTTCGACCATCGTGAAGCCGCGCGTGGCGCGCGGATCGAGCGGGGAGGAGGCAGGCGGGTTTTTCATTGGTCGTAACGGGTGCGGATGAACACTTCACGATCACGGACCGTGCGCGTGCGGCCGCCGTCGAGGTAACTGTAGGTGAACACGAGCGTGATCTTCTTCACGTGCGCGACGTCGCGGTCCGCGTCGGGGATCTCGTCGATCCAGAGCCAGAGATTAAGCGAGATGTTCTGCGATGTGGTGCCGGTGACGGTGGAGAGCGGGATCGAGCCGATGAAGTTATCGATCGCACTGACGCTGGCCGCCGTGGCACCGGGTGGCGGCGTTGTCGTCGGGGCTTGCGGCGTTGCGCCCGCAGCGGTGAAGACCGCGCGAAGCCAAACGGTCTTGTCCTGGTTGATGCGAACGCGGACGTTGTAATAAGGCTCGGTGGCGCCGCTGGGGACTTCGGGGTCTGCGTCGTCGATCGTCGCGCTCGGCAGCAACGTCGTGTAGTCGATTCCCTTCATCTGTTCGATGATTCCATAGACGACTCCCGACGCGGCGGCGTGCAGCACGCTGCTCTCGGTGACGCGGCGCGATTGCACGAAGCTGCCGAGAAAACCGAGCAGCGTCATCGCCAGGAGGGTCATCGAGAGCATCGTCTCGACGAGCGTCATGCCGCGGGAAGGATGGCGGGTGGGGGCGGGGGCGAGCTGAGGCATACCCCATTGTGCCTGATTCCGGCTAAGGCCATCATGGCCATTCCGGCACGGCTATCGCCTCCCTTGAATCCAGAGGCTATCGCCTCCCCGGCCGTAAATCAGCGCGGGTCGCGCCGGGCCTCGGTGTAGAGGGCGGCGGCTTGGGCGCGCCGTGAAATCCCGAGCTTGTCGAAGATGGTGGCGAGGTAGTTCTTCACGGTTTTCTCCGTGAGTCCAAGTTCGTCGCCGATTTCCTTGTTGGTCTTGCCGTCCGTCAACAGCGCGACGACGCGCTGTTCTTGGAAGGAAAGTGACTTGATGCGCTCGGTGGCGTTGATCTCGGGGCCGCGCTTGACCATGCGCACGACCTGATCGGCGATGGTGGGATCCAGCACCGAACGTCCGGTCGCGACTTGCAGGATGGCCGCGGCCAGCGTCGCGCCGTCGTTGTCCTTGAGCAGGTAACCCGCCGCGCCGGCGGTGATGGCCTGCTGCACGTTGCGCTCGTCGGTGGCGGAGGTCAGGATGAGCACGCGCGTGCCCGGGAGCTTCGCGGTTATTTCCCGGCAAGCGGTGAAGCCCGGTTGGTCGGGCAGGCGCAGGTCGAGCAACACGACGTCGGGGCGGAGTTTGAGCGCGAGTTCGACGCCCTCGCGCGCAGTCCCGGCCTCACCGAGGATGACGATGTCGCGGCGGTCCTCGAGCGCCGCCTTCAGGCCGAGACGGATGAGCGGGCTGTCATCGACGAGCAACACGCGCACAGTGCGGGCGGGGAAGTCGGCGTTCATGTGGTGGACTCAACGGGCAGCGTGAGGAGCACGCGAGTGCCTTTTCCCGGCGCGGAATCGATCTGCAGCGTGCCGCCGAGCGCGGCGGCGCGGGCGCGCATGTTGGCCAGACCGTGGCCGTCGTCGCGCCGGGTGGAGGGTTGGAAGCCGTCGCCGTCGTCGCTGACGGCGAGGGCGACGAAGCGTTCGTCGCGGGCGGCGCGGACGGTGAGCCGCCGTGCGCGGCCGTGGCGCACGGCGTTGCTGGCGGCCTCGCGGACGAGGTTGACGATCTCGGCGGCGTGGCCGGCGGGCAGCAGGCGCAGCACCTCGTCATCGAGACGCACCTCGACGCCGTGTGGCAAGGCGACGGCGGCAAGCGTGTCGGCCAGCGCGGCGCCGAGCGGCAGCGCATGGACCGCGTCGGGCTCGAGGTCGCGGATGTAGGCGCGGACGTTCTGGTTGAGGCGGCGCAGCTCGGTCATGCACTGGTCGAGGCGCTGCTCGATGGCGGGCGCGGCGGTCATGTTCTTGCGCACACTTTCGAGCGTGAGCGTGACGGCGTAGAGCGTCTGCGAGATGTTGTCGTGGAGCTCGCGGCCGAGGCGGATGCGCTCCTCCAGCGAGCGGTCGAGCAACGAACGGCTGACCTGCAAATCCTCCTCGGCGCGGACGCGGGCACCGTGTTCGCGTTCGAGAGCGGCGCCGCGTTCGACGGTCAGGCGAGCGAATTGCTCGAGCCCCGCCGCCTCGGCGCGGGCCTGCCGCCAAGGCGCGCGCGTGTCAGGCGAGACGCGCCGGCCCATGAGGAACGCCGTGACGACCGGTATGGCGGCGAGCAACAGGGCCAGCAACACCAGCACGGCGAGCGCGCGCTGTTGGAGCGCCTGCCAGCGGCCCGCCGGCAGAGGCGAAAGCAGCACCGTCGCGGCCCAGTCGGGCGAGTTCGGCAGCGGGCGCGTGACGGCGATCTCGCCGGGGCCGGCCGTCGGCGCGGCGTCGCGCGGATGCAACGCGACCGGTCCGGCCAAAAGTTGGGCGAGCCGCGCGCGCTGCGCGTCGTCCCACGCCGCCGGGTCGCGCGGGGCGAGCGTGAGCGCGGCCTCGAGCGCAACCTCGCCGCGGCGCTGGCTCTCCTCGCGCAGGGCCGCGGCCTCGCGGCGCAGCCAGGATTGCAGCGAGACGGCCGCGAGCAGGAACACCACGAGCAACGCGGCGGCCAGCAACAGGGCGCGGGAGTAGGTGTTCATGCGGGCAGGCAGGGGCGTAGCGTGGGCGGGTCGGCGAGTCCCGTCAAAATCTTCGACAAACAGTCCCCGACCGCTACTTTGACCGTTCTTTGCATGAAGTCCTGTTACCTGACCACCGCCATTGACTACGTCAACGGGTCCCCGCACCTCGGCCACGCCTACGAGAAGGTGCTGGCCGATGTCATCGCGCGCACCCGCCGCATGCAGGGGCAGGACGTCTTTTTCCTCACCGGAACGGACGAGCACGGGCAGAAGATCCAGCAGAGCGCGCGCGCCAAGGGCGTGCCGACGCAGCAATTCGTCGATGAGACCGCGCAGGAGTTCGTGCAGCTGGCCCAGCTGCTCAACCTCTCGAACAACGACTTCATCCGCACCACCGAGCCGCGCCACAAGCAGGTCGTGCGCGACTGCCTCCAGCAGCTTTTCGACAAGGGCGAGATCTACCGCGCCGAATACCAAGGCTTCTACTCGCCCCGCCAGGAGCAGTTCCTCCAGGAGAAGGACCGCCTGCCCGACGGCCGCTGGCCGGAGATCTTCGGCGAGGTGATCGAGATCACCGAGTCCAACTACTTCTTCAAGCTGCGCTCCTACCAGCAGTGGCTGATCGACCACATCACGGCGCACGAGGACTTCGTGTTCCCCGCGCATCGCCGCAAGTCGCTGCTCGAATTCCTCAGCGAACCGCTCAACGACCTCTGCATCTCGCGCCCGAAGGACCGCCTCGAATGGGGCATCCCGCTGCCCTTCGATGAGGATTACGTCACCTACGTCTGGTTCGACGCGCTGCTGAACTACTACTCGGCCGTGAAGGAGCTCGGGCGCTGGCCCGCCGACTTCAACATCATCGGCAAGGACATCCTCATCCCCGCGCACGGCATCTACTGGCCGATCATGCTGCACGCCCTCGGCCTGCCGCCACCGAAGTCGCTCCTCGTGCACGGCTGGTGGTCGATCAACGGCGCCAAGATGTCCAAGAGCACCGGCAACTTCGTCGACCCGGTCGAGTTCTGCCGCAACTGGAACGTCGATTCGCTCCGCTACTTCCTCGTCCGCGAGATGACGGTCGGGCAGGATGCGGACTTTTCGCAGGAACAGTTCCTTGTCCGCTACAACAGCGAGCTGGCGAACAACCTCGGCAACCTCGTCAACCGCACGCTCAACATGACCGCCCGCTTCGCCGGCGGCGTGGTGCCCGCGGCCGGTCCGGCGGAGGACGCCGAGCGCGAGCTGCAGGCCCTGTGGGCGCGCACGCGCGACGAGGTGATGGCGCTCGGCGCGGAGTTCCAGTTCCACCTCGGCCTCGAGCGGACGATGCAGTTCGTCACCGCGACCAACGCCTACATCGAGCGCCGCGCGCCGTGGAAGCTGGCCAAGGATACGTCTCCCGCCGGACAGGCGCAGTTGCACACGACGCTCGCGACGATCGCCGAGGCGCTGCGCCTCGCCTCCGCGCTGCTCTGGCCCGCCATGCCCGCGACGGTCGACAAGATCCGCGCCGGCCTCGGGCAATCCGCGCTCGCGTCGTGGAGCGGCGAACTCGAGTGGGGCACGCGCCTCGCCGGGGCCAAGCTCGGCACCGTCGACATCCTCTTCCCGAAGCCGGCCACGGAAAAGAAAGGGTAGGGCGAACCGTCCCCGGTGAGCCGCAGCTCGGCGGCACGCCTCGCCCATCCCGGTCCGACCATGAAGCACCTGCCCGTCAACCCGACCGACAACCCGACGCCCGAGGCGTTGCGCGCCTTCCTCGGGCAGTGCGCGGAGATCGCCCGCGCCGCCGGCCGGCCGCAGCTCGTCAGCATCAGCATGGCGGTCGAGAGTCTCGACCCGCTCGCCGTGTTGGAATCAATCTTCGAGCCGGGCGAACTGCACTTCTACGTCGAGCGCCCCGGCTCCGGGTTCGCCGTGGCTGGCGCGGAGGCCGTGCTCGAGTTCACTGCCGCCGGGCCGCAACGCTTTGCCGCGGCGAAGGAATTCATCACGCGCACACTGGCCGACACGCTTGCGGTCGGGCCGGTCGACGAGCCCTTCGCGGGGCCGCATTTCTTCACCGCCGCAGGTTTCGCCGATGAGGCCGCGCCGGATGCGCCGTTTCCCGCGCTGCGCGTCTTCGTCCCGCGCTGGCAGGTGTCGCGGCAGGGCGACGGCTCCACGGCCGTGGCCAACCTGCTCATCACGCCCGACCTGCCGCTCGACTTCATCGCCGCCAAGGTCTGGAAGGCGCACGGCAAGTTCCGCTCCTTCAACTACGCCGCCACTGAGCATCCCGAACGCCCCTCGGCGCCGAAGCAGATCGAGGAGATCGGCGGCGCCGGCGCCTACCAACGGTCGGTCGCGGCGGGCCTCGCCGGCATCGCGCGCGGCGACTACGGCAAGATTGTGCTCGCCCGCGCGTTGCGGCTGACGACGGCCGAGCCGTTCCATCCGCTCGGCGTGCTCAATCACCTGCGCCAGCGCTACGCCACCTGCTACGCCTTCTCGGTCGCGAACGGACGCGGGCAGAGCTTCATCGGCGCATCGCCGGAGCGGCTTGTGCGCGTCGCCGCCGGCCGCATGCACACCGAGGCGCTCGCCGGCTCGGCCCCGCGCGGCAAATCCGCCAGCGAGGACGCCGCGCTCGCGCGCGCCCTGTTGCAAAGTGAGAAGGACCTGCGCGAGCACCGGCTCGTCATCGGCTCGATCGAGCGCCGGGTGGCCGACCTCGGCGTGAAGCTCGAGCACGCGGCGCAGCCGCGACTCCTCCCGCTGGCCAATGTGCAGCACCTGCACACACCGATCAGCGCCGCTCTTCCCGACGGCGTGCACATCCTCGACCTTGTGGCCCGCCTGCATCCGACGCCCGCCGTCGGCGGCACGCCACGCGAGCCCGCGGTCGCGGCGATCCCGCGCTTGGAACCTTTCGCCCGCGGACTCTACGCCGGCACCTGCGGCTGGGTGGATCACCGCGGCGGCGGCGAGTTTTTCGTCGGCCTGCGCTCGGCCCTCGTCGACGGTTGCACCGCCACCGCCTACGCCGGTGCGGGCATCGTGGCGGGCTCCGATCCGCAGCAGGAATTCGCCGAGACGGAGCTGAAGTTCAAGGCGCTCATCGAGGCCCTGACGGAGGGTTGAAAAGTTTCAACCACAGATGAACACAGAGGGACACAGATGCGGGAAAGGCGGTTCAACCCTCGGGGATTTTATCTGTGTGCAACTGTGTTCATCTGTGGTTTTCCTCTGAGCCATGCCTGAACTCGATTTCCGCAACGTGAACTCGCTCTGGGGCAGCGTGCTCGTTGAGACGCTCGCGCGGCTCGGCCTGCGGCACGCGGTCATCTCGCCCGGTTCGCGATCGACGCCGCTGACGGTGCAGTTCGCGCGGCATCCGGCGATCGAGGCGATCCCCGTGCTCGACGAGCGTTCGGCGGCGTTTTTCGCCCTCGGGCTCGCGCGGCGGACGCGCCGTCCGGTCGTGCTGCTCTGCACCAGCGGCACGGCGGGGGCGAATTACTTCCCGGCGGTCATCGAGGCGCGCGAGAGCGGCGTGCCGTTGCTGGTCATCACCGCGGATCGTCCGCCGGAGATGCGCGAATGCCGCTCGGGTCAGACGATCGATCAGCAGAAGCTGTTCGGCGGCTACGTGGATTTTTATCACGAACTCGCCTTGCCGGAGGCGTCGCTGCCGTTGCTCGGCTATCTCCGGCAAACCGTGGCGCACGCGTTCGCCCGGGCCATGCAACCGGGTGGCCCGGTGCACCTGAACGCACCGTTCCGCGATCCGCTGCCGCCGATCGCCGACGATTCCGCGGCAGCCTTGGCGGGAAAGATTTCGAATCGCTTCTTCGCGGAGCTGCGCGAAGAGACTGCCCCAATGACACTGCCGGGGCGCATTTCGCTCGGCGGCCGGGGCGTGATCGTCGCCGGCCAGGCGCGGCCCGAAGACGCGCGCGCCTTTGCGCGGTTGGTCGGCCGGCTCGCCCGCCGGTTGGGTTGGCCGGTGCTGGCGGATGCGTTGTCGCCCTTGCGGAATTTCCTGCGCGAGGTGCCGGGATTGATCACGACCTACGATGTCATCGCCCGCTCGCCGCTCGCGGCGGAGGCGCTGCGTCCGGAGCGCGTGCTCTGCCTGCACGAGTGGCCGACGAGCAAGGCGCTGCGCCACTGGCTGGGCGGTCTCGACGTGCCGGTGACGCTGGTCACCGAACGGCGCGACAATCCCGACGCCCTCCACGCCCGGACCCGGCTCGTCCGGGCGGAGGTGAGCGCCCTCACGGTCGACGTGCGCTCGCGCGCGCCGCGCACGTGGCTGGCGGCATGGGAACAGGCGGAGACGAAAGCCGCCGGCGCGTTGCGCCGCGGGCTGGCGCGGGCGGAATTTTTCTTCGAGGGACTTGTCGCAGCCCGGCTGCCGGCGATCCTGCCGCGCGGCACGACGGTGATGGTCGCCAATTCGATGCCCGTGCGCGATGCGGAGTATTTCTGGCCGGCCAACGACCGCGGTCACGCCGTCCACTGCAACCGCGGCGCCAACGGCATCGACGGCAACCTGTCCACGGCGCTGGGGTTGATGCACGGCGCACAATCGGGCGTGCTGCTCACGGGCGACCTCGCATTCTTGCACGACGCGAACGGCCTGCTGCTGGCGAAGAAGTTCCGCGGCAGTCTCACTGTGATCGTGATCAACAACGACGGCGGCGGCATCTTCGAGCATCTGCCCGTGGCGCAGTTCCAGCCGCTCTTCGAGGAATTCTTCGCCACGCCGCAGGCGGTCGATCTCGCCCAACTCTGTGCCGCACACGGCGTGCGCCATACGGTCGTGCGCGATCTGCCGCACTTGGAGCAGTCGTTGGCCGCGCTGCCGGCGCGCGGCGTGCGCGTGTTGGAAGTGCGCGCGGAGCGGAAGCGCGACGCGGCGTTCCGCAAGGCGCTGTTCGCTGAGGTCGCGGCGCGCCTGCGGTAGGTCCGGCTTCAGCCGGATCCGTTGGACGGCGAACGTTCGCTCAGGCCGGCTGAAGCCGGTCCTACAACTGGATCGGCATGCCGACCTCGATGATTTGCATCGGGGGCAGGCGATAGTAGTCGCGGGCCTGCCGGGCGTTGCGGCTGAGGAAGGCGTAGAAGTGTTTCTGCCACTCGAACATCTTCGTGTTGCCGCCGGTGATGATCATCTCGCGATTGAAGTAGTAGGTCGCCTCGTTCGGCTTCAGCGGCACGCCGG
>CAYYVB010000046.1:0-13442 GCA_964475035.1 uncultured Opitutaceae bacterium
CATGCGACGGTCGCCAACTCGCCCTCGCAAGGGCTGCCGGAATCTCAGCAGAAAAAATCTAACCACTTCTCTGTGCGCTCATGTCCAGTCTTTTGGGTCAACGTCAGTCGACGTGGAGGTTTTTTCGAGCGAAGATTGTGAAGCGGAAGTTGTCCACCCTTCGAAATGAAGCACAAGATGTCCAAACGGGCCAGCTCTTGGTTACATTGGCAGCCCAGCTGGAAAGTGACTAAATGATTTCCATGTGTTCGACAAAATGTGGCGTGTGAAAAACGGCCGGATTACGCCCCAGTCGTCTACCCGATCGACGCAATGTCTGGCCACATGTGCGATGCGTGCCACAAAGGTTGGCCTAAGTTTACGGCTTTCACTCTGAGGAGTTCGTGCGCCAAGTAGGCGCTTGAGATGCTGTTTTGTTGCATGACATGATACACCCATGCGAACCCTGTTCTTCACAGGAAGGAATGAGGCTAACGTTAGCGGAGTTAGTTGGAAGGTCTGGAAAGTTATCCGATCGAGGACGTGCTCCTGCTCTGCGATAAGTGTCATCGAGCAGAACATCGGCTGGATGCTCATCGGGCGCGAATGAAAGAGCAGAATGGCGAAACGGACAGCGATGTCGCTCCAAGTTGGCTTACGATGTTGGCTGAAGACCGAGAGCCCGCTAAGCTCAAGCGGAGAACTGCTGCCGAGGTAGCCAAAGAAGAAGCCGAAAGAGACCGCTTTCTGAGGACGAACGACTCTTTCGGTAACTACGCGCATTTGAAGCGCAAACCGAAGACCCCTTGGGATAGGCCTTCTCCATAATCCTAACGTTGCGACCAGTGTCGCTTCCAATAGCCACCTTTCGGTTGTGGCGGCGGGGGGCTAGTGAGCGCAGGCGACGCGACCACTACAAAATTCCACGGACTATACCGCGGTTTCGATTGTCCGTTCAACACGCGTCTGACGGCCGGAGTTCTCGTTAGCTCGCGTAGTTGCGCCTCAGCGAGCGCACCGTGCTTATGCAATAGGTCAAGAAGCCTCACCACTACCGCGCTTTCTCCGTCCGCCAGATCGCGGCGGAGCCCCTTTAACTGTCGCTCAGTGAGCTCCCACTTGGCTCCGGCTTGCAACACGAGCTCGAGGGACTCGAATCCCAGCTCCACCTCTTTTGGCTCCTGTCGAAATCGCCAAAGGAGCGGGTGCAGGAAGCCGCATGCCGTTACCCCCGCACATGCGCGTGGGTGCGCGGGCGCGCGTGCGTGCGCGGGCGCGCGTGCGCGGGCGCTCGCGCACGCTGTGCGGAGGCCATCACGCAAAAAGGTTGAGATGCCCTCGGCTGTCCCCAACCTCGGCTAAGTTCTTTCTTCGATTGGGGGCCTATAGCTCAACGGTTAGAGCAGAGGACTTTCACGGGTCGGCGCAGGGGAAACGCTGCGCTAGTCAGGTGTAACATCGGTGAACGGCCTGCTGCGCGTCAGTGCAGCGACCCAACGCCGAGCCAAGCCCAGGCAACTGGGAAGGCGTAGAGGCCATAATCACCCGCCTAACTCGCAAGACATGGCGAAGGCATGGTCCAGACCACGCACGACATTCGTCGACGGCGAAAGCCGGAGTGGTAAGCATAATCCTTTGGTTCTGGGTTCGAGTCCCAGTGGGCCCACCATCTTCCAACGACTGGATGCCTGCCGCGTAAACCGCGTCAGCGCTTGCTCCTCGCGAGTCCAGTGTGCTGCTTGCTCCCTCTCATTTGTGGGTGAAGAGGAATCGGCCAGGGCCCACTCGCACTCGAGGGTGCTAGAGAGACATTACCCTCGCTGTAGGGAAAAGTCGGATGAGCAGGTCCTTCACATCAGGCGAAGCGCCTTCAACCACAAAGATGATCTGCTTATCCTTCGGCAACAGATTGGGCAATTCTCGCTCAAATTTATAGGCATCGCTATGTGTAGGGAATTGCGGCAGTTGAACGTAAACTATATTGCAAGTATTAACGATTGCTTGATTCCCAATTACTACTGGCAGATTTCGAGATTCGACTTCCAGGACGCACTCGGTTTTCCGCTTCACATCACTGACGGCAAGAGCCCGGCCGATAGAGAAGAGGTTAAGATTACTCGCATATCTCCCGTGTATCCCGCGAGCCCGGAGGCATGTCAAAATGAAAGCTCCCGACCTCTAACCTGCGGCCCTCCCCGTGGCCGCAGCGTCGGTTGCCGGGCCCGTCGCCACCGCCAATCCATACAACGGGTGATCTGCGGCCCCCGGGCACTTCCATCGGGTCCCCACAAGCACATATCCCATGGCGCGCAGAATCATCGGATCCCGGCAGTCCCGCGCGACGGTCGCTCGATCCCGCACCCGGTAAGGCGGAAAGTCCGGATTGAGCTGGCGAACCACCCTGATGCGCCGGAGGGTGAACTCTTCCGTCGTTTCCGTCTGCCGTCGCATCTCCTGTGCAAGGCGGGGCATTTTCTTATACATGCTGACACCCATCGACGCACCGAAGGGCAGGAGCGAGATGAACGACGCGGAGCAAACCCGCCGGAACGGGCGGGCCGCCCTGATACGCGACGCGAGGTGCGGCAGCTTGCCGATGTATTCCTCTTCACGCGCCCGCCAGTTAACCACATCGCCTCGGCGGCGTTTCTGGGAACTGAGACGCTTGCGAACCCAGGCGTAGTCGTTTCGTCCCAGCCACCTCACTGCGGTATGCCAACAGGTCGAAGCCACACGTGACCTGCCTCGGCATACCGTCTTGCGATGGCGCGTTCGCATGATTCGGAATGACTTCATCCGCTCTGCATTCGGCAACCGGGGAATCGGTAGCCCCTCCTTAGTCGCCAAGCCGAGCAGCCGGACGATTCCGATCCCGAGATCGACCTTAAGGGCGTTCATCGACCAGGTCCGATCGAACCACCTCTGGCGCAACAGTGCCCGGAGCCTGGCTTCGGTCCGTTGTGAATCGACCGGGGGGCGATCATCGAGGGCATCGAGCCGCGTGTGGATGTCGGCGATGGAAAGATCCAGAAATCGCATCACGAGCAGGTGCATGCGAAACGAACGGTGATTGGCCTTGTTCTTCACCGTCTGGGCCGGCCAGGCCGATGGGTCATCGGGGTCGAAATGCAGGTGGCGCTGGGCCCACTCGTGCTCGCTGCGCTGGGCGTAGAACTGGTGCAAGAAGTCAGTTCGCCGAAGTTGTCCGCCACGAAGCAACCCCAGTCGATCAAGCTGGTCGTGATAGAGGCGTCGCAGGCGATCCGGGTCGATGGGTTGCGGCCGGTTGCACAGCATCCACCGAAGATCGCGCGCATAGATGCCTCCGGGCGGGTATTGCGGACCAGCCAGGAGTCGTTCACGCCCAAGCAGATTGTGCGTCGCCACCGCGGGCCCGCCTACGCCAGCTATCGCATCGCGCTGGACCCACTGCCAACGGGCGTCGCTCGGATCGAGGTGAGGGCACATGAAGCCGTGCATCCCTGATCCCTCAGAAGTGGAAGGGGATATGACATCCCTAAAAAAAGCCAAAAAAGGATGAGGGATTGCCAACACCTGCGGTGTATGTGTCCCGAAACCTCTCTTCACCCATTACCATCCACCCATGAACACCCGTCTCGCTCTTCGCTCCAGCCTCGCCGGTCTCGCCTTGGCTTTCGTGGCCGCTGCGGCCGTCCTCACCCCCGCCCAAGCCCATGAGGGCCACAAAAAGGAAAAGGAGCAGTCCAAGGGCTCCGCTCAATCCGCGGCGGACTATCCCGTCGATTACTGTGTCGTCTCCGGGGACAAGCTCGAGGACGGCGACATGGGCCCGCCGATCAATTACACTTACAAGCAGGACGGGAAGCCCGACCGGCTCGTGCGCCTCTGCTGCAAGAGCTGCGTGAAGGACTTCAACAAGGACCCCGAGAAGTTCCTCAAGATGATTGATGATGCCGCTGCCGCGAGAGCCAAGGGCGAGAAGCCGGCGGCGCCGGCCGCCCCCGGGCACGGCAAGCATCATTGAGTTCGCTTCGTTTTGTCTGATTCAACCGGCCGGGGTATCACGCTCCGGCCGGTCCGTTGTTGCCACGCACTCTCCGCCATTCCACCGCCATGGACCTTTCCACGCTCTTCGGCCGCCTGCACCCGCTGGTGTTGCATTTCCCGATCGCGCTGCTGCTGCTCGCCGCCGCCCTCGAAGTGGTCCGGCTGAAATGGGACCGCCCGGGCCTGGGTCGGACCATCACCCTGCTCATGGTCATCGGTGCGGTCGGGGCGCTCGCGGCCACGGCCACCGGCTGGGTCTTTGCGGTTGAGTCGCACCCGCGGCCGTCTCTGCGGTGGATGCTCCAATGGCATCGCTGGTTGGGCGTGGGCACCACGGTGCTGGCCGGTATCGCCGCGTGGCTCGCATTCCGCTTGTCCGAGGCGCCGAACCCGGGCGCCCGTTGGCTGCGGCGCTCTGCGATCTGGCTGACCAGCCTGATCCTGATTGGCGCGGCCCATCTCGGCGCACTCATGGTGTGGGGTGAGGATTACTTCGATTTGTCCTCCTAAGGCCCCGCCATGCCGCTTCGCCGTTTCTCCCTTCTTTTCCTCGGATTGTTTGCCACCGCCCACGCCTGTGACGAATGCGGCGGCAAGCTCAAGCCGTCCTGGTCCGAGCGCGAATCCGAGCCAAAGGCTTCTGCACTCTATCCCGACGCCAAGATCGTCGAATACACCCTCGATGTCACCGAGGCCCTGCTGTCGCCCGCCGGCAAGCCGGTGCGCGCACTCGCGCTCAACGGCACGGTCCCCGGTCCGACGCTGCGCTTTCGCGAGGGTGAGATTGCCCGCATTCATGTGCGCAACCGGCTCGCGAAAGAGGAAACCTCCACGCACTGGCACGGCTTGCTCGTGCCCAATCTGGAGGACGGCGTCCCTTCCATCACAACCCCACCGATCAAGGCAGGCGAGTCCCGGACCTTCGAGTTCCTGCTCAAGCACGCCGGCACCTATTGGTATCACAGCCACACCGGCCTGCAGGAACAACGCGGCGTTTACGGCAGCATAGTCATCGAACCCAAGGAAGGCACCCCCGCTCGCGCGGACTTGCCCCGGATCGACCGCGAAGAGGTCGTGGTGCTCTCGGACTGGACCAATGAGAATCCAGCCGAGGTCATGCGCACCCTCCTGCGCGGCAGCGAATGGTATGCGATCCGCAAGGGCACCGCGCAGTCGCTCTGGGGGGCGAGGAAGAGCGGGCACATGCGCGACTACCTGGACCGGGAGAAGTCCCGGCTGCCTGCGATGGATGTCTCGGACGTGGCCTACGACGCCTTTCTGATCAACGGGCAGCCACGGCAGACCTTGGCCGCGCGCCCGGGCGAGACGGTGCGCCTGCGGATCATCAATGCTTCCGCTGCAACCTACTTCTACGTCAGTGCTGCGACCGGGCCCCTCACCGTCATTGCGGCCGACGGGGTGGATGTCGTCCCGATTCAGCAGCAGCGTCTGCTCGTCGGCATGGCTGAGACCTACGATGTCCTCGTGACCGTGCCGGCCGATGCCCTGTCTGTGTCATGGGAGGTTCGGGCCACGGCCCAGGACAACTCCGGCCACGCCTCCCTGTTTCTCGGGGAAGGAAGTGCTCCGCCGCGACCCGCGCCGGCTCCCGGTCCGCTCAACAGCTACAGCATGGACGTGGCCTTGGGGGCGGTGCTCAACGAAATGGACGAGTCCGGCGACGTGACCGATGCCGAAGCCTTGGCGGCAGAGATCGACCGGCCGTTGCCCCCCTACAAGCGCCTTCGTGCCACCCAATCCACCGCGTTGCCCGCGGAAGCACCCGCTCGCGAGGTCACACTCCGTCTCACCGGCGACATGTGGCGCTACCTCTGGTCCATCAACGGGCGCTCGATTGATGAGCAAAGCACGATCCCGGTGAAGAAAGGGGAGGTGCTGCGCCTCGTGTTGGTGAACGACACCATGATGCACCACCCGATGCACCTGCACGGGCATTTCTTTCGTCTGCTCATGCCGGACGGCGCCCCGGCCGACTTCGCGCCGCTGAAGCACACCGTGGACGTGCCGCCAATGAGCCGCCGGGTGATCGAGTTTTACGCCAACGAGGACCGCGACTGGCTGTTCCACTGCCATCTGCTCTACCACATGATGTCCGGCATGGCGCGGGTGTTCAGCTACCCGGCGGGTGTCGGCATGTCCGCGAAGGATGCCACCGGAGCGGTGATGGGCGCGCCGGGATCGCTCAAGTCCACCGGTGCCACCTACCGTCCCATGCTCGGGGAGCACGCCCATCCGCACACCTACGCTTGGATCGACGGGAGCGTGCAATCGCACCTCAGCGAGGGCTTGGCCACGATCCAGCGCGGTCGCGACAACCTCAACCTGGCGTGGGAGCTCGGCTGGGAGCGCGTGCCCATGAGCACCTACGAAATCGAGGCCACCTATTCACACTACTTCAACTCCCGCTGGACCGCCTTTGCCGGGTATCGCGCCACCAATTCTTCCGGTGTGCGGGATGGGGCGGTCGCCGGTGCGACCTATCTGTTGCCCTACCTGTTCGCGCTCACCGGCTCCATCCACAGCGCCGGTGAGGCCCGCGTCACTCTCGGCCGCGAGATCCCCCTCACCAGCCGGCTGGGCCTGCTGGTGAACGCCCAGTATGATACCGCCGGGGAATCCGACTGGCAGGCCGGGGTTACCTACACGGTCTCCAAGCGACTGTCGCTCATCGGCTCCTACGATGCGGACTTCGGCCTCGGCGCCGGGGTCGGCTTCCGCTTCTAGCCACTGACTTCATTCACTTTACCGCCATGAAACATCAACCCACCACGTCCACCATCCTCACGTCCCTTGTCCTCGGCTTGCTCATCGCGATCCTCTCACCGGCGATCAACGCCGCCGAGAAGGCCAAGGAGACCGTCAAACCGTATCCCCTGAACGTCTGCATCGTGACCGACAATGATCTCGGCTCCATGGGTGACGAACGCAGTTTCGTTTACGAGGGCCAGGAGATCAAAATCTGCTGCAAGCCCTGCGAGAAGAAATTCCTGAAGGACCCAGCCCGCTACCTCAAGAAGCTGGCCCCGACTCCGGCAAAGGAGGCAGCCACGCCTGAGACCACTGCAACCAAGTCCTGAATCCGCTCACCCCATGAACATCCCCAAGACTGTCAGCACGCTGGCCGCGTCATCGAGAAGCGGGGCCTCGCGACCAGCGTTCTGCAGTGAACGCCGGACGGCTGGAAGTTCAGGCTGAACCACAGCTCATCAAGGAATCTGCCCAAAGCAAACTGACCTGACATGGCTGAGCCGACCTACATTCCGGCACTCTCCTACGCATTCCTGACCCGTTGGTATGATGTGGTCGTGCGTTGGACGACCAGGGAAGCCGCCTTTCGCAAGGCGCTGCTTGCCCAGGTCGCCCCAAAAGAGGGGCACCGGATTCTCGATGTCGGCTGCGGCACCGGCAGTTTCGCGGTGCAGCTAAAGCTCGCCGCCCCCGGGGCCGAGGTTACGGGGCTGGACGGAGACGCCAACGTGCTGGCTATCGCGAGGAACAAGGCCCAGCGCGCCGGACTCGATCTGGTTTGGGTCCAATCTTCCGCGCTGAACCTGCTGTTTCCGGAAGCGCGCTTTCATGCGGTGGTGAGCAGCTTGTTCTTCCATCACCTGGACCTCGAGAGCAAGAAGCGCGCCCTGGCTGAAATAGCGCGGGTGCTGGAGCCCGGTGGCGAACTGCATATCGCTGACTGGGGCCGACCCGGGAACCCGCTCATGCGCGCGGCCTTTCTGCCGGTTCAGCTGCTGGACGGTTTCAAGACGACGAGGGACAACGTTGCCGGTCGATTGCCGGAGCTTATCGCCCAGGCGGGATTTGTCGGCGTGGAAGAGACGAAACGCATGGCCACGCCCTGCGGCAGCCTGTCATTGTATCGGGCAAACAAGCCGCCGAGGCCCATTCCCCAGTAGCTGGATGAGGTCCTGTGTTCCGTCCGACAGCTCCTCTCGCTCTCAGCACTCGCACCCTCTTTGTCCCCACCAAACCGCCGATGGCTGTCTCCGTTTACCAGATCACGCAAGCGCAGCACTCTCTGCGCACTGCCATCAAAGCGAACCGGATATTCGCTGTCGCGGCGTTGGCCTGGGTCTCTGCGGTGCCACTCTTGCGAGCATCAGACGATGCTCTGTCGCTGACATATTCTTCCGGCCTGGGTTCAGACCATGTCGATCGCGGGATCGAGAGAGCGGGCACCAGCTGGCAGTCCTCCTTCTACGGCTCGGTGTCCGGCTGGAAGGGTCGCGTGTGGTATGGGAGGCCTTTGGATGCCGATGGCGTGGAGGAGGTGCGTTCGTCCCTCGGACATGGCTGGAGACTGGGCAAGGCGACGGCGCTTGAACTCACTGGCACCCACTTCTGGTATGTGGATCAGTGGATGGCGGGTGCACCCGCCCACTCCTTCGAGGGTGTGGTTCGCCTTTCCTCGATTGCGCCCGGGCGATGGAATCCCTCCCTCGAGGTCGCTTACGACATCCGCTACCGCTCGACTGCGGTTGAGGTATCGGTTGAGCGCGAATTCGTGACCGGCGTGGGCGTATGGGCGCTTCGAGCCCATGGCGGGCAAGTGACCGCTCGGGATGTTTTGCCCGACGCCAACGGGGCCGCCCTGCGCGACAGCTACATCTACTACGGGACGGCGGTCGGGCTCCGTCGGCGGGTTGGCCTACATTGGAGTCTGTTGGGGGAAATCGGCCTGCGTGGTTCCGCCAATCAGGATTCAGCCTGGTCTGAGCTACCGGCCCGGGCCGCGCGTGGGCGACTCGCGCTGAGCGCACTCTATCAGTTCTGACGACATTCTAAACTCAATCGCTAACTCGAGAATTCTGAGCCGTCGGCTTCATGCTTCGGATTTTTGCTTCTGCTTGATTTCGTTGAGTCTTATCTGTGCGGCTTAGCCCGGTGAGCGACTGCTCACCCATGGACTTGCCTCATCGTTTTGTTGACTCTACCTCATTCTCCCATTGGTTGCCTCTCGTGCCGAGCCTGCGCAATCTCATCGCTGTCGTTTTCGCCCTGACCGTATGGTTGGGTGCCGCGCAGCACTGCAACCTCGAGGCTGCTGGAGTATTCGATCACCAAACCGAAACAGGCCGAGCATGCTGCCCCGGCTCTGAGCATGGGTGCAACTTTGACGGCTGCGATGTGGTGGAGTCCGGCGCTTATCGGCTTTCCGACTCGACCGCCTTGGTCGCACTTCCCGCTTCGCTGGAATGTTGCTGCTATCTCTGCCATGTCTTGGTCGCCCCACCCTCCGAAGCTGCGCTCGCGGCGAAGGTCAGGGTAGTGGTTGAGCGAATCAAACCGTGGGTGCCTGCATGGCATTTTGAACGACGCACGGTCGCGGCACCCGGTGCGCCGGCTGTGATCCTCGCCTGATCGGTCCCTGCGCGGGCTGACGGGTTTTCCTATTCCACGCTCGCGTGTAGGCGCGCTGCGTCCTCTCCGGGCCGTGCTGTGTCCGGACGTTTTCCACCCTCCATTTCCACGATTCCATGAAGCAATTCCATTCCACCACCCTCATCTTCCCCCTTTGCGGGCTAGGCCTCTTGGCCCAAGCCCGCGCGCAAGAAACCGTTCCGAGTGAGACCGCGGCCGTCTCCTTGCCCGCCATTGTCAGCGAAATCACCTCCGGCAATCCCGAACTCAAGTTCTACGAGGCTGAGATCGCCGCCTCCAAGGCCGGCCTCCGCGCCGCCGGCACCTACAACAATCCCGAACTTTCGCTCGACCTCGGCCGGCGCAAACTCGCCGATCCGGCGGGCACCCTCGCGGGCGAAGGGACCGCCTGGGGCGTATCGGTCACCCAAACCTTTGAATGGCCCGGCCGGCTTGCTCTGCGCAAGGCCGTTGCCAACCGACAGGTCGAACTGGCCGAACTCGGCCTTGCCCGCTTCCGCGCCGCCCTTGAGGCCCGGGCCAGTGCCCTGGCTTTCGGATTGTATGCCTCGGCCGAAAAGGGCGCGGCCGTCCGTGAAGTGGCCGACCGTTTCGCCGCGCTTAAGGCGACGTTCCTCGCGCGCGATCCGGCTGGCATCACGCCCCTGCTGGAAACCCGGGTGATCGAAGCGCAGGAACTTGCGCTCCAGCGTCGCGCCACCGAGGCGGAGCTGGTCGCGCAGGCGGCGTTGATCGAACTGAACCAGTTGCGCGGCATGTCGCCGGCCACGCCGCTGCGCGCCGCCGCGACCAAACTGGTGTTCAATACCTCCCCGGAAACCTCGGCTCTGCTCGGCGCTGCCCACGAGAACAATTTCGATTTCCGCGCCCGCAAGGTGGAGCTCGAACAGCAGGGGTTCGCCGTCCAGCTCGCACGAAACGAGCGCTATCCGAGCTTCAGCGTGAGCCCCTACTATTCGCAGGCCAAGGCCGGTGACAAGGAGCAGAACTACGGCATCGGGCTGTCCATCCCGCTTCCGTTGAGTTCACGCAACCGCGCCGCCGTGGATGTCGCCGAGGCCCGGCAGCGTCAGGCCGAGGTGGCCGTGCTGGTCGCCCAGCGTGAACTGGACCGCGCCGTTCTGACCGCGGCCCAAGCCTTCCTGACCAAGGTCCGAGAGTCGCAGCGGTGGTCGCCCGAGTCGGTCCAGCGCTTCCGTGAGGCCGCGGAACTCGCCGACCGGCACTACCGGCTCGGAGCAGTGCCCATCGCCACCTACGTCGAGCTGCAAAACTCCTACCTTGAAGCCGTCGAAGCCCTGCTGGATACGAAGCTGGAAGCACTCGAAGCCGGCTTGCAGCTCAAACAGCTTACGGGCCTGGACTTCAACCCCGTGGAGATCGCGCCATGAAGCGCAGATTCCATTGGCTGGGATTGACCGTAGCCTGCCTGGGCCTGTTGCTCGGCGGCTGCGGCAGGAAGGATTCCGTCGCAGAGCACGACCAATCGGAAAGCGAGGAAGGCGAAGGCGGCGGGGTTTCCTTCAAGGAAGGCCGGGGGCTGTCGCTCAACCCCGAGGTCATCCAGGCGCTCGGGCTCCGCACCGCCGAGGCCGAGGAGCGTCCTCTGGCCGACAACATCCGCCTGATCGCGCAGGTGTTCGAGACCGGGCCGCGCGTGCTGGCAAGCGCGACAGTGCCGGCGGCAGAGGCCGAACATTTTGAACAGCATCCTTTCCAAGGCGCGAAGCTGGTGCGCATCGACCGCAGCACGGCGACGGCCACCCGGCTGGTGGACCTCATTGTCGCCCTGGATCGGACCGATACCCCCGCCATTGGCGAATTCGTCGAGGTGATCTTCGCAGCCGAGCCCACCACGGTTCTCGCCGTGTCGAGCACCGCGCTGCTCGATAGCGCCGCAGGCACCTTCGTTTACGTCGTCAATGGCGAATACTACCTGCGCACGCCCGTGAAAACAGGTGCCCGCAGTTCGGACTACGTCGAAATCACCGACGGACTCTATGCCGGCGACGTGGTCGTTACCGCTCCTGTTGAACAACTCTGGCTCGCTGAACTCCGCCTCACCAAGGGCGGCGGCCACAGCCACTAATCTTCCCCTTCCTTTCCCATGATTGATAAAATTCTGGAGTTTGCCCTCCGTCAGCGCGTTTTCGTGCTCCTCGGCGTGGTGGCGCTCATCACCGTCGGCGTCTGGTCGGCCGTCCGCCTGCCCATCGACGCCGTGCCCGACATCACCAACGTGCAGGTGCAGATCAACACCTCCGTGCCCGCCCTCGCGCCCGAGGAAATCGAGAAGCTCGTGACCTACCCGGTCGAGGTCGAAATGGGCGGCATCGAGAAGCTGCTCGAGGTGCGCTCCATCTCCAAATTCGGCCTCTCGCAGGTGACACTAATTTTCGAGGAGGACGCCGACATCTACCGCGCCCGCCAGTTGGCCGGGGAGCGTCTGCAAGCGGTCCTCGACGAATTGCCGCCCGGCGTCACGCCGAAGCTCGCTCCGATCACCACCGGTCTCGGCGAAATCTATCACTACACCGTTCATTACCAAAAGGACTACAAGGACACTCCGTCGGATCCAGTCGAGCGCTTGCGTCAGCTCAAGCTCGTGCAGGACTATGTGGTCAAACCAGCACTGCGCACCGTCAAAGGCGTCACCGAGGTGAATACCTCCGGCGGCTACGAAAAGCAGCTCGTGATCCTGCCCGATCCCGTGAAGCTGACCAGCGTAGGCCTGACCATCGGCGAGATCGCCGACGTGATCGCCGAGAACGTCACCAACGCCGGTGGTTCCGTGGTCGAGAAAGGCGGTGAAAGCGTGACCGTTCGCGCCGTCGGCCGGGTGCAGACCACGGAGGAGATTGCCGACCTGCCACTCAAGTTCTCCGGTCGTCCCACCGCCCTGCGTGTGAAGGACGTGGCGGAAGTGGCCATCGGCTCCGGAGTGCGCACGGGCTCGGCCACGCACGATGGCCAAGAGGCCGTGCTCGGCTCGGCCCTCATGCTTATTGGGGAAAACAGCCGGCTCGTATCGCAGCGCGTGCATGAGAAGATCGAAGAGATCCAGCCCAAGCTGCCGCCGGGAATCGTGGTCGAAACGGTTTACAACCGCACCGACCTGGTGAATTCCACCATCCGCACGGTCGAAAAGAACCTGTTCGAGGGCGCCTTGCTCGTCATTGCCGTTCTGATCGGCCTGCTCGGCAACTGGCGGGCGGCGCTCATCGTCGCCTCGGCCATCCCGCTCTCCATGCTCTTTGCCATGACCGGCATGGTCCGCTACGGGGTGTCGGGCAACCTGATGAGCCTCGGTGCGGTGGATTTCGGCCTCATCGTGGACGGCGCGGTCGTCATGGCCGAGAACGTGGTGCGGGTGCTGGCGCACCGGCAGCACCAGCTCGGGCGGCTGCTCACACGGGAGGAACGGATGCACGGCATCCTGACGGCCTGCAAGCAGGTCGGCTCCCCCACGGTGTTCGGCGTCGCGATCATCACCATCGTCTATCTGCCGATGTTCACGCTCACCGGCATCGAGGGGAAGATGTTCCAGCCGATGGCCTTCACCGTCGTGTTCGCCCTGATTGGTGCGCTCATCCTGGCTCTGACCGTTGTGCCGGTGCTCTGCTCGTTCTTCCTGACCAAGAAGGTGAGCGAGGAGGATAACCTGCTCATCCGCGCCGCCAAGCGCCTCTACGCCCCCGTCCTGCAATTCAGCCTGCGAATGCGCTGGCTCATGACGGCGGTGGCCGTGGCCATCTTCGCCGTGTCGCTCGGGGTGTTCACCCGCCTCGGTGCGGAATTCATCCCCCAGCTCGACGAGGGGTCGCTCGCCGCGCAGATGATCCGCACCACCAGCATTGGTCTCGGGCCTTCCTTGGAAATGCAGACGGCGGCCGAAAAGCTGATGTTGGAAAAGTTCCCGGAAGTGACCCACACTTTCGCGCGTGTCGGCACTTCCGAGGTCGCCACCGACCCGATGGGCGTGAACATCGGCGACAGCTACATCCTGCTCAAGCCGCCGG
>CAYYVB010000047.1:0-2327 GCA_964475035.1 uncultured Opitutaceae bacterium
GCGAGGCCATCCTCCGCGCCCGCGCCGGCATCAAGGACCCGCGCCGCCCGATCGGGTCATTCCTCTTCCTCGGCCCGACCGGCGTCGGCAAGACCGAGCTGGCGAAGACGCTCGCCGAGCAGCTCTTCGATTCCGAGGCCAACCTCATCCGCCTCGACATGTCCGAATACATGGAAAAATTTAGCACCGCAAGGTTGATCGGTGCTCCGCCTGGATACGTCGGCTATGATGAGGGTGGTCAGCTTACGGAAGCGGTCCGCCGGAAGCCGTATTCGGTCGTGCTTTTCGACGAAGTCGAGAAGGCGCACCCCGACGTTTTCAATGTGCTGCTTCAAGTGCTCGATGACGGCCGTTTGACTGACTCGCAAGGGCGCACTGTGGATTTCAAGAACACCGTCATCATCATGACCTCGAACATCGGCAGCCGCCATCTGCTGGACGGTGTGGAGGGCGACGAGATTAAGGAAAGCACACGCGAGGCGGTCATGGCCGACCTGCGCCAGTCTTTCCGGCCGGAGTTCCTGAACCGCGTCGACGAGACCGTCCTCTTCAAACCGCTCGGACTTGAGGATATCGAGAAGATCGTGAATCTACTCGTGGCCGACATCAACAAGCGGCTCGCGGAACGGCGCGTTACCCTCGTGCTCGACCCCAAGGCGATGAAATGGGTCGCCGAGAAAGGCTACGATCCGGTGTTTGGCGCCCGTCCGCTGAAGCGCTTCCTCCAGCGCAACCTCGAAACCCAACTCGCACGTGGCCTCATCGCCGGCCAAGTGGCCGAGGGTTCAACGATACGGGTCGACGTGAAGGACGACCATCTCGCGCTCGCGGCCCACCGCCACGATGCGCCGGCAGACTGAATGCTTTGGTCTGGCTGGGGCCGGTCCGGGTGTGATTGGCTCCAGCCATGAAGCAGCTGGCGTTTCTCATCGGCAATGGAGCATACCCGGAGTCGCCGCTGTCCAATCCGGCGAATGACGCCGTGGATCTAACGGCGAAGCTCGCCGAGCTTGGGTTTGAGGCCACTCGGATCGTCGACAGCTCCGTCAAGGAAATGGACCTTCAGCTCGGGGAATTCGGTGCGAAGCTGACCGTCGGATACGAGGTCGGTCTCTTTTTCTTCGCCGGCCACGGCATGCAGATTGACGGCGTGAACTACCTCACGGCGGTAGACACGGATTTCAACAGGGAGGTTGACGCCAAGTATTCGTCGCTGCCGCTGAACAAGGTAATCGACACAATGGAAGCGGCGGGCACGAGGCTGAACATCTTGATCCTCGATGCCTGCCGGACGAACCCTTACGAGCGACGGTGGCGTGCCGGTGCACCCCGGGGCCTAGCACCCGTATACGCCCCGAAAGGCATGATCGTCGCCTACGCGACCTCGCCCGGGCAGGTCGCGCTCGACGGCTTCGGCCGCAACGGTGCCTACACCGGTGCACTGCTACAGCACATCGGCCAGCAGAACGTGACGATCGAGGCGTTCTTCAAGCGGGTGCGCAACACTCTGAGTTCGTCGACGGGCGGACGCCAGATTTCGTGGGAGCACACCTCCCTCATGGGGGACTACTACTTCAACAACTCGCTCGCGAACGTCGCAGGTGTGACCGGGTATTCTGAGGCCGCCCTCGCTGACGGCAGCTTCGGTCCGCTCAACAGGCCCGTCGGAGAGATTATCGCCGAACTCAAGACGCACAACTGGTACCGGCAGAATCCCGCGGTGGCCCGCGTAACCCCCGAGGTCATGGGCAGCGCGACCAAGGACGAATGCTTCGTGCTGGGACGCAACCTCTATCAGGCCGCATGCGGCGGCGCCAATTCCGCGAGCGCATTCATCAGCGACCTGAAGGCGTCGCTCGCACCGCTGCCGGCGACGACGGGCTTTCACGTGCTCAACGGCATTTTTTTCGAGATCTATTTCGACAAGGCCGGCCGGTTCCGCACGACGCCGAAGGCCGGAAAGATCGACGAGGTGTTTGCCCTTGAGGAAAACGACCAGTACGCGAATTCCATCCGCTTCCTACAGGAGAAGCTGCAGCCCTACCGCGAGCGGCTTTTCTACTTCCCTGGGACCTTGGCCCAAGCCTGCTTTGACGTCGTGCTGGTTGAACATAAGGGATACGCGACGCTCGAGCAGATCTGTTTTGAGGGTGAGAATGTGCTCTATCAGGATGGCGTGGGCTATTTCATGCTCAGCCAAGGTTCCTACCTGAGCACCGAATCGCGCGAGGCCCTGCCCCGGAAAATCGTGGCGGCTGCGGCTGTGCCGAGTTTCCGGTTGAAGGTCAGCTACGTCGGGCCGGAGGCAGCTGCGCAGACCTTTCATG
>CAYYVB010000047.1:2337-13413 GCA_964475035.1 uncultured Opitutaceae bacterium
GGATTGATCTGCGGCGGAACGCGCCCACCGGTTGACCGTCGTTACGCATTTGACGGCGGCGAGCACAATCGGGGTTGGGCGCATGCTAGCAAAATCGTCGGTTGTTCGTATCCGCTGACGATGAGCACCTTGAGGGGGCATTTTTCGCGCAGGTCTTCCCATTGACTCCGTAAGCCCCGCTGGCGAAGCTGGTTCAACCAACCTGCCTGGACCGTCACAAACCATTTGACTAACGCCCCCGCGTGACGAATCTTCTCCGCATCAAACCCGCCGCGCCTCTACTTGCAGCAATGCAGGAAAGCGTAATTCGGTGGGTCTTTTTTTTGGCCGGACTCGCGCGGACGGGACAATCCGCCGCATGAAATATACCAAGGCGGCCCTGACAATCGACCAACAGGCCGACTTGTTGTTGGGCCGGGGATTGGTCGCCAACAAGCCCGAACTCATGGAGCGGTTGAAGGCCGTGAATTATTACCGGCTCTCCGGTTACCTTTATCCGTTCCGGCAGCCCAACCACCAGTATGCGCCTGGCACGACGCTGGCCTTGGTGTGGCGGCGCTACTGCTTCGATCGCAAGCTGCGGATTCTGCTCATGGACGCGATCGAACGAATCGAGGTGGCGGTGCGCACGCAAGTCGTGCACGAGTTCGTGGTCGCGCACGGGCCCTTCGGTCATCTCGACGCTCGGGTTTTACCGGGATTCCAAAAGGGGAAAAGCAGCACGCGGTGGAAAAAGAACATCGTGCGCTTTTTCACTCTCAAGGGAATCGAAGGCACCGAACATGAGAAGTGGGTCGCGAAATTACGGAACGAGAAGAACCGCTCGAAGGAGGAATTTGTGAAGCACTTCAACGACGTCTACGGCATGGACCACGAGCATCTGCCGTTGTGGATGGCGTGTGAGGTGATGACGTGTGAGACGTTGCAGCAACTGCTAGGCTCGATGGAGCCGGCTTTGGTCAAACAGGCCGCCGCCCACTTTGGCTTTCCGGATCAGCAATTCCTGTCATGGACCAAGGCGATCTTTTCGCTGCGGAACGCGTGCGCGCACCATGCGCGCATCTGGAACCGGGTGTTCGGAGTGAAACCTTCGTTGCCAGGCAAAAACAAGAATCCGCAGTGGCATATCGCGCCGGGCTTCGACTTAGACCGGGTCGGACTGCAACTGACCGTGTGCCACTTCTGGCTGGGCAAGATTACCCCGACGACCCAATGGCGGCAGCGGGTGTTCGATCTGTTCGCGCAGTATCCCGAGATTCCGCTCACTTCGATGGGGCTGCCACCGGGCTGGCAGGCGCATCCGCTGTGGCTGTAGAACATACCCGAGCATTCTTTCACGCATCGTTGAATGCGGCGCGTTATTACTCCATCAGCCGGTTAACCCTTTTGAGAATGGTCGGCGTTGTGTGTGCAGCAAGAGTTGCGCAAGAACTCGGGCGAGCATTCCGGGTCTCGCGCTCGCAGGGGTTTTGGTGAGAATCGGGGCCAGAGCGCTATTATGCTCTCGCTGAAACACGTTCGAGCCACCGACTCCACAGGACCTTGAACACCGGATTATCCACGGTAGCCATAATCGCTTCGCAGGCAACGAGCGCCTTTCGGCGACGTAAGCCCTCTGCTCCAATAACGCGAACAATGTTCACCCAGCCGCGAGGCCCGGAAAGAGCAGACAATTCCTTCTCAAGCATCGCTGCCGTGACATTAGCCTCATCAGGGACCAACCCCACCACGCGGCTCATGTGGGGCCACACCGTATTGTACTCCGCCAGCGGCAAACACAGCGAATCCGTGTTCTTGGGCAACGCCGTATTGCTGAGGTCAATTGGCGATGGATTTAGATCTTTCTCGTAGTAGTGAAAACTGTCGCTCCAGTGGGTGTACGAACCAAGTTCAACACCAATCCAGCCGGCAATGACTTCCTGAAGGGATGTGAATTGAACGAGGTTATGCGGAGTGCCGAGATATCCGTCGTTGCTGCGCATGACCTGAGTCCATTCCAAGCGACCCTCCCGCACCTTCAGTATTGAGGTCAGGTTGCACGGTACATCTTGAGCCGCTTCCGTTCCATCGTCACCGGGCAAATCGAGAGCGGGATCCCAAATTTGCATCACGGCCTGACGCGAGGATGATTTCTCTCTCAGTACGTTGGCGACCCGCAGCATCTGGTCGACGCCGAACCGCTTCCTGAGACGCTCGCCATAGGCACCGTGATAGGTGGGACCGCTCCCAGCGTATTTCGGCAGATGGCGGTTAAAGTAGTTCAGGAATGCCGAGTCGTTCCGGCCTTCCAAAATCCAGACGACTTCTGCGAGCGCGAACGCAACATTGAGAGCCTCTCGGCGCGAGCTGACCCACCGCTGGCGCGGATCTTCAAAATGCAATACTGTGCGCATAAGTTCGCGCATCGGGCCGGAACGACTTGGCTGCATGGTGCCTTCGTCGAGGAGGCGCATCGTCGCTTGGCTCCACGCGGCATCAGCATTCGTGGCTTCAAAAGAGTGAATCATGGAAGCGGAGCTGATTTGGAATCTTTTCGTTCAGGCCCCACTTGGGTGGGAAAAAATAGTGCACCCGCTCGGCTTTTGGCGCGAAGCGTTGCTTGATGCGCGTTCGGCCGGTCCCGAGTTCCGGGTGAGCCACCCGGCAGTATTTGTCGACTTCACAGAACAAGTTTTGGCAATCGATCAGCTGCAGCCGGCGGCCCCATAGGGTTTGGAACTCCAAGCCGCGCAGGGCGAATTCCTCTTCTTGCTTCTGGGCAACTCGCTTGATGATTTCGGTTTCTGTGAGGCCGCCAAGGTCCGAAAAACACTTTGCGATACCGCTAAGAGCGCCGGGACCAGGAACTACAAACTGGTTCTCGTCGAAATTTAAGAGAGGACTGTAGTTCAGATCGGTGACATACTGATAAGCTAGGAAATCGCCGATTGTCGGGTAATCTCGCAGTAATGCAAAGGCGTCCTGCATGGAGCGGGCCTTCATCAATTTCTGAGGGAGTCGTTCGCGCACCATGCGATCAACCAACTCAAGATGCATTCGATGCTTCCGTCCAGTGTGGTTCAGTCTGCCGCCCGAGGGCATTATGTAGGCCGCGGAGTAGATGCGCTGCCCACGTCCCATTGCTTTGGTCAACGCTTCATCGAAGTGGGCGACGAATCCCGGTTCGTAGCGAATCTCGCCAAATTGGCCTTCTAGCAGTTCCCAAGTATCGATTCGATTGAAAATCTTGAACAGAATGATCCGAAAGAACGTTTGAACCGGATCGTCGTCGCCGCGGTAGATCACACGCCGAATGAGATATTGGCTTACGCGATCCGCTGCCCGGTAAGCATTCGTGAATTTGTACTCTTGAAGCACCGGATCGCTAGTCCACGGGCCGGATGACCGCTGCATCCTCGCGAAAAACACTTTCTGACGCTCTGCCGCAAAGTGCCAGTAGGTATCGTAAGCGACAGTTGGCTTGGTGGGGGCCAGATGCACGTGAATGTTGGGCCCGCTTATGGTAGGCCGACCGAGCTTTGCGTGATTCATGCGGTGGGGCCGAGCAGGCCGCGGGTGGTCAAGCAAGCCAAGCAGGATTTGACGCGATCGTCCAATTCGGCGCCCGGATCGAGCGCGATGACGTTGGATTCGCGCGCTTCGCGCTCGGTCAGCCGCGCGTAGGCCTCTTTGACCGCATGCCATTCAGAAGTTGCTTCCTCGTGGTAGGGAAAGGGGCGCAGGGTGGTGACGATCATCGCAGGCTTTATCGGCATCCATGCGGCGGCTTCGATGGCCATGAGGTGTCCAAGGAGATCGGCGGGCACACCTTGGGCAATGCCGTGAGCCCACATTGACCACCAATAGCGATCTAGGACAACCCAATCTCCCTTAGCTAAGGCCGGCTTGATTCGATTTTCGATGGCATCGATATGCGCCGCCAAATGGAGTACCTGTCGCGAGGCAGGGTGCAGTTTCCCGATGCCGAATTTTCCGGGTTCATGGTCCATTTCATAGACGATCCGGCCAATGGACGTTGTCTCTCTCCCGGGAAAGGACATGTACTGTGAAGATACCCCGCGCGTTGACAGCGCCTTTGCGAGCGCTTGTGCCACGGTCGTCTTGCCGGTGTTTTCCGGACCCTCCACTGCGATAAGGCGGTCGGTGCTCATTTCGAAGTGGTCTGCGTAGGAGTCGAGACGGTGGTGCGCTCAAACCATCGGGTAATGGTTGGTTGAAAAATGGAGGCAATAACCAAGGTGAATAGGATCCCGATGAGTGCCCACTGCGCTTTCATGGCGCGGCTGACATCCCTGAGCCGCGCGGAGAGCTCCGCCGGTGATGCGATTTCGCCGTTGATCCTATCGATAGCATCCGGGGAAATGCCACTTTGGCCGCGATGGCCGCCATCGTAAGTGTCGGCGGTTGCTTGCGTGAGATTGCCAAACCAAATAAGAAAGCAGGGGTCGCCACACGCAATTGTCACAGGGCGAGATCCTGCATTGTGCACTGAAAAGACGAGTTGGCCGCGGAAACCGGGATCGACATGGAAACCAGAAACGTTGATCAAACCTTTCAATTTAATGCGTGCCTTGATCGATATAAACGCCAGGGCATCTGCGGGGACATGGACGATTTCGGCGGAGTGGAGCAGTGCAAACTGACCGGGAGGGATAGTAATATGCTCACCGCGCCGGCGCGTGATTTTACAGCCACTGGAGGTAACGTAAGCTTCCTCACCAAGGGAAAGTTCATACGCAGCGTGCTTGATGCGGTCGGATGCGAACGGCGCGATCAGCATTTCCGTAGGGACCCGCTGATGCAGGACCTCACTTGACCAGAATGGCATTGGAGTCGGGGTTTGGGGTTGAAATGGGGGCAGCGGCAACCCGCTGCTGCACTAGCTCGGCGAGCGCGCGGAGTGGGGTTTTCCGAGCTGAACCGCTAAGCAATGGGTGGGAAACGATACAATTCATACGAGCTAGACGCAGCCCCATATTGTGCGCCATATAACGACCGAGGTGGCAGAGTCCGAGATAGTTTCCGTATCCGCGGTCCAGAATGCATTCGCTCGGGTAGTAACCCGTAATCGCGAGACCACCACTGCTGTCGTGGCTAAAGCTCACTTGTTGCAGGCAGGGAAAGCCGCTGCGCGCCTTTAAGTGATGATCCCGTTGCGGGTCGAAGCACGCCGCCTGCAACGCGGAGCGCCGCGGTGTCTCGGTGCTGTTCCAGAAGTCAAGAATCTTGGCGAGCTGATCGACGAAAGGCTCCGGCAATTCTCCTTTTTTCCCCAGTTCCGCACCGAAGGCGACCATCCGTTGGAAGTATGTGCCGGACCGGTTCGCGCGATTAGCACGGTATATCGGCGGGAATACCCATCGCCGAAACCAAGGACCAAACTCCCCATGTGCTGGTTTTCGCCGAAATTCCCAAGGATCATTAGGGAAAATCGTGAAGGCAGTTTTCGCGACCGACATGCAGCCGTGCGTCGCCAAGACGGCATCCACCGCTCTGCGCAGATCCGGGTCCTCGATCGGCAGACCGTTGGAATCGAAGTTGGCGACCGACAATGTCAGCGGTGCGTGTCCGGAATCGGGCTGCATTACATGCAGAAATGCGCGGCCCCACGCCAAAGACAGGTTTGAATCCGCAATGACTTCAGGCTGCTGAGTTGACATCGGGATCCTCCAAAAAGCGAAATTTGCTTCGACCGGTGTATTCGCGACGGGCGACGCGAACGTTACAGGCCCAGCTGTGATCGGTCGCAAATACACGAGTTAAGCCGACCTTTACGGGTTCCAGCCAGAGTCCGTGTGGAGTGACGCCAATAGCGCGGAGATTGTCGTCCTCGCATTGCGCGTCAGCTGGGATTACCAAGGCGTCACCGAGCGAAATATCGATCGCCACCCTCCACCAATGCTTGTCAGCGATCACCATGTGGGGAGGAGGAGTCGCAGTCCCGAGCACTGCTTTTCGTATGTCCTTGGGCGTACTGCGACGAAGTGCATCTGCTTTTGCAGGGCTGATCAGACTCAAGTGGCGCATCTGGCCAATCAGCGTCGTGTAGCCGACGCCGAGTTGGTTGGCCACGCGATGGATGTCCAGCGGACTGCAGGCTACTGGTGTCAGTGACCGACGGCGCAGCGCATCTTCAACCACCCACTGGGGCATCAGGAGATAGCCGGCAAAAATGTCGGCCATACGCTCGTCCGGATCATCGAATCCCCCTTTCTCGAGTTCGTCGATCCAGTCGATCCTCGTACCGTGTCCGAAGTGCCAATGTCCCAGCTCATGGGCGCAAGTGTAGGCTTGCCGTCCCGGCGGACGCTTCGCCGGCACAAGGATGCGTCCATGCTCTTTGCTATACATGCCGCCAAAACTATTGCCCCCGATGAATCGCACTTCCACGCCCACCTTTTCTGCCAGGTCATAAACGCAAACTGGGTCTTGGGCTTGGAAACCTCCGCGCAAACGGATGCGCTGGGCACCGCCGATGGCGTTTAGGATTTGCGAGCGCGTCAGGTGGGGCATGGGGCGGTCATTTCTTTCTCATGGTCCGCAGAAGCTTTAGGACCATGTCGAGGTCGTCCGCCTTCAGCTTACCAAGTTCACGTGCCGCCAGCTCTACCATTGGATCAGGAACGGCCGCGGTGTTATCAATCAGCCACTGGGAGCTGACGTCGTATGTTTCCGCAAACAGGGCAATCTCCTCGGCGGTTACCCGCCGGCGACCTGCTTCAATTTCGGAAATGGTCGGGCGCTGAAGACCCAGCAGCTTGGCGACTTGGCCTTGTGAGAGGCCTGCTTGTTCTCGCGCTGCCCGAAGACGGTCTGCGATTTCGGCTCTCTTTTCGTCCATCTTATCCATGGGTAGAGGCCTTTGCGGCGTTGAGATGATCGCTAATGCGATCGGCAATTTCTCCAACGGTCCGGTAGCGTCGACGTCCACTTGAGTCGTCCGCCCAGTCGAAAACCTCATTGGGCAAATCGAGCATTTGTGACTCTTGGCTAAGCTCCGGTCCGACCAGAACGAGATCCTCAGACTCGATGCCTAGATCGGTCACCGGATCAGTGTGTGGCGTGATCGGTGCATCGGCCACGTCGGCTTTGCCTCGAAAGACTAGAATCTTCCTGAGGGCCAGGGCAACGGCAGTAACCAATGTTTCACGGGGAGGAGGGTTCATGCTTTACAAGTAGTAAGAAATTCTTACCACGTCAATTGCAACCTCGAGATTCTTCCCGAAAAAAGCATGGCCGAAATAAATCATCGCAGACTCCGCGCGGGCGGCCCGGTCCGGCGAAGTCTTCTTATGTGACTTCAGTCAGAAGCAGAACGCAAGAAAAGCCTTCCCCCTCCTGAAAACAATGTGTCTCGAAAAACTCTCAATCAACGCCCCCGCTTAACATGAACTCCATCAATGGCCAGAAAACATACATCGTCCATTTGCCCTCCGATAGTCGGCGGGTTCCGGCCGTGCGAGACCTTTTCCTTGCACAGGGAGGCCAGGTCCGCCACCAAGCCGTCACGACATCCTCCTCCGTGGTAGAGGTTCAGCGTTTTCAGCAGAGAACGCTGCAGCCGCAAATTGAGTGGACCGACGTTCTCGTGGTGTTGATCTCAGCTAGTACCAAGAACGACCCGGTGATCGCCTGGGCTGTGCAATGCGCCTTGAGTCTGGGCAAACGGGTCGTGGGAATCTGGGATGAAGAAGAGACAGATGGTACGGTGCCGGGGGTACTGGACGATTATGCGAATGCCGTTGTGCCGATGGATGCGAAGCTGGTGCTCGATGCGGTAGGCGGGGCCCTTGACGGTGTGCGGGGACCAGACGGTAAGGGTCGCGTCGATCGCGTCATTGAGCGCCATGACTGCTAAGGATGCTGACATGCGCCTGTATACCTATGTTGTGGAGCATGACTTCGGGTTCGCACCGAATCCATTCTACCGCATTTGCACTCTTGCAACCTGCAAGCCAGAGATCCGGCGGACAGCTGGCGTGAATGACTACGTCGTCGGTTTTGGTGGTTCGGATAACGGTCTGAGCGGGCGGTTGGTGTATTTCATGAAGGTGTCGGAGGTGACCGACTTTGACTCCTATTGGAATGATTCGCGCTTTTGGGCTAAACGTCCCACCCTACGCGGAAGCCGAATGCAGGCATTTGGCGACAACATCTACCATCGGGACAGGCGAACTGGTCATTGGCGACAGGAGAACTCATACCACAGCCTCGCGACGGGCATCCACGCTGGCAACCTAGCGCGGGATACGGGGAAGACCGATCGAGTTTTGATCGGAACGCACTATGCCTATTTCGGCGGGAGCGGTCCGAAGGTACCCGATCGATTCCGGTACTCTAATGGAACCGATATCTGTCGTGGTCGACCCAATCGGTGTCGTTTCGAGCCGGAATTCGTCTCCGCCATGGTGGAATGGCTGGAGGGCCTCGGTGTGCAGGGCTGGTGTGGTCGCCCAGCGAACTGGCCAAGATCATAGGCGATGCCGCGCCAAGGCCTTCTAGTTAGGGTCGGCATTGATGCGACCGATGGCGAGTGGAACGCTCCGGTACGACGGTCGACTGGCGAGTTCGTATACGTACCAATCACAGAGGAGCGGCGCTTCCGCTGCCGACCGACAACTTTCGACGAATTTAAACCTGCACTGAGCCGATTCGGTGTGCCGCTCCCGGCACATCTCAACGGCGGCGCCGCCCATCTCGACCCGGATTTCAGTACTCTCACTTACGGGGATCGGGGGCAGCGGGCAGCGTCGATTGGTCAGCTCAATCCTGGGGACTTCCTCGCCTTTTATGCTTCGCTTCGTGCGAGAGATCAGACCGAGCGCGCGCTGATCTATTCTCTTATCGGCTTTTTCGAGATCGCTGAGATTGTCTCAGCCCAACACGTCGCCCGATCACGGTGGGCGGAAAACGCGCACACCCGGCGAGCGCCAATGTCAGGAGAGATTGTTGTGAGGGCGGCGCCGGGATCTGGCAGATTGCGGTACTGTCTGCCGATTGGGGAGTATCGGAACCGAGCCTACAGGGTGCAGGAGCACATCCTAGAGGAATGGGGCGGGTTGGCAGTGAAAGACGGATTTCTCCAGCGGAGTGCTCGCTTGCCTCGGTTTCTTGATCCAGAAAGATTTCTCCGGTGGTTTCGTGCCCGTGCCGGTAAACTGGTGCCATGTAATAATCCGCCCAGTTGACCTGTGTCCAGCGATCCTAATACCGTCCTTCATCCGTATTCCTATGCCGGCCGATACTCCATTTCTGCGCTTTGAGGACAAATTCCATTTCTTGTCGGAAGTCGTCACCGAGGCGCAACTAAAGCTTTCGACTGTCTCGGCACGGGGGGTCGCTGACCTAGCCGTCGGTGCGCTTGTCGAAAGTTTGTTTGAATTTTGCGACGAGCAGTTCCACGCAATTCGCAAATTGCGTCCGACGATCATGCGACATCGGGGAAAGATCACTCTAGCTTCCGGAAGCGGGATCAACGATCTTTTTCGGCCTCTTGTAAAAGCGCGCCTCGTTTCGGTGGCGGAATCGAATCGTCTGCGAACGGTCACCCGCTACAGCTTCGGGCCGTCTCGCGGCGCGGATGAGAAGCGAGCGCGCTTCCTTGACTGGACCGACACCTCAGGATTTGTGTTTGAACTTGCGGTTCACATTGCTCGGGAGACTGGCAGCGCTGCGAAACGCGGCCTTGACTCCAAAAAGCAAAAACACCGCAGACTCGTTGCAGCAGCGAGCCGACTTTTGGTCGCCCGCTACGACAATTTAGTCTGAGGCGCTGAGCCACGACAACCGTGGGCATACCAGATATTCCTCCGTCGTGGATCGGCATGTTCAACGACGTCTATACGCAAACCCAGTTTGTGGAATTGAAGAGAAGAGTCGGGCGAGCGTATTTGAAAGGCACCGTATTGCCGCCGAAGGATCAGATCTTTTTCGCGCTGGAACTGGTGCCCCCTGAAAAGACGAAGGTAGTCATTTTGGGGCAAGATCCCTATCCAACGAAAGGAAGGGCGCATGGGCTGTCTTTTTCCGTATTGGAACCTAACCGACCACCACCCTCTTTAAGGAACATCTTTGGCGAACTCGAACGCAGCGTACCAGGGTGGGCAAGACCCCGTGGCGGAAACTTGGTACCATGGGCTAGGCAGGGCGTGTTAATGCTCAACACCATCCTGACGGTGCAGGAAGGTGAACCTCTCAGCCATGCGCATATTGGATGGGAAGCCTTCAGTCAGGCGGTGATTCGTCACGTTCAGCTTAAATCCGAGTTTGTTGTGTTTCTGTTATGGGGGGCGAGGGCCCAAGGAATTGGGGCCCGACTAATTGATACGTCGCGACATAAAATTCTAAACTGCAGTCATCCTTCGCCCATGGCGCAGAACCGCCTTCCGCCGTGCGAAAGATTCATCGGTAATAACCATTTTGTTCAGGCCAACAGCGAACTCCAAAACGCCGGCCGCGAAGCTATCAATTGGCGCCTGTGATGAACATTGGTCATTTGCCTGGCTTTCAATTTGCTCGCAGCGGTGCGGCCGCGCAGGACATTGAGCGCCGGCCGTGAAGAAGTTGAGAGTATCCGAAAGGAGTTAACGCTTCATCACATCTGTCCGGTGGGTCGCCACTTTCGCCGCGCGGCGTAGTCCGCTGCCGGTCTTGCCGGACCGGCAGCGGCGCACACACGACTGCCTATGATCGAGCAGTTAAAAAGTAGAACGTCGCAGCTCGGCAAAATCGTCTGTCGTATGACGCGACTAGACCGCGAACGCTGCAGCTTCCTCGTTTGTCAGCGTCCACATTCCCGGCTCCACCGATTCCACGCCCGGAAGTCCGTTCAAACGATCGAGCAGCGTCGCGTTCAGCGTGCTGGTTGGACTCAGCTTGATCCGGACTTTGAGTTTTCGATCGCTTGAAGCCAGCACCAGCACCGCGGGCTCCACCGCGCATTCGTGAAGCGCGATTCCCAATTGGAGCAACAGCATGCTGCGGTTGACCGATTCGGTCGCCACCACGGTCATTGAGCCGGCCATGGTTACGCCTTCGTCAAAACTGACGCGATGTAGCGGCTGCGCGAAGGCTGTC
>CAYYVB010000048.1:0-11417 GCA_964475035.1 uncultured Opitutaceae bacterium
GCCGTGCTCATGACCGTGCAGGCCGCGCTCCGCGCCGGCGTCGGGCTGATCACCGCCTGTGTGCCCGCCTCGCTCGTGCCCGAATACGCCGCGCGCTTCCCCGAGGCGATGTGGAGCGGTTTCCCCGATGAGGACGGCGGCCTCACGCCCGCCGCCGTGCCGATGATCCTCGAGAAAGCGGTCCGCGCCACCGCGCTCGTCCTCGGCCCCGGCCTCGGCGCCGCGCCCGCCAACTTGGCCGCCACCCAAGCCATTGTTCGTAATACGAACATTGCGCTCCTGCTCGACGCCGATGCGTTGCGCCCGGAAATCGTCGCGGCCGCGGCAGGCCGGCCGCTGATCGTCACGCCGCACGCCGGCGAGTGGCAGCGGCTCGGCGGTAGGGCCGGTTTTCAACCGGCCCAAGAAGCCTCGTCCGTGGCCGACGCGATCGCCGTGCTGAAAGGTTATCCGACCCGCCTCGAGATGCTCTCCGGCCGGTCACAAACCGGTCATGCTCCAATGCGGTCGAACTCCTGTTATTCCTTCTTCGGCGGCCCGGTGCTGGCGCGCGGGGGCAGCGGTGATCTGCTGGCGGGGTTGATCGGCGGCTTGTTGGCGCAGACGCCGGACGATTTGTGGCTCGCCGCGGCGCGTGGCGTGGTGTGGCATGGGCTCGCTGCGGACTTGCTCGCTCGCGATCGGGGCCAGGTTGCCGTGCAGACGACGCAGCTGCTGGAATTTCTCCAGCCAGCCCTCCACTGCGCGGACCATGCCCCCACCTGAAATTTCCGAGCGCCAGGCGTTCATGATCCTGAATGACCTGCCCAACATCGGCCCCATCAGCCTCAACCGCCTGCTCGCCGAATTCGATCGCGACCCCGTCGCCATCCTCCGCGCGTCGCGGCGCGACCTCGAGAAAGTCCGCGGCATCGGCCCGGAAAGCAGCGCCGCCATCGTCGGCTGGGAACAGCACTTCAACCTCGCGCGCGAGGAGGAGCGGCTCGCGCACTCCGGCGCGACCTTCATCACGGCGCGCGATGCCGGCTATCCGCGCCTGCTGAAGGAAATCCACGATCCGCCCATCGGCCTTTACCGGTTGGGTGGCTACGAGTGCGCCGCGCCGTGCGTCGCCATCGTCGGCAGCCGGCGCACGACGCTCTACGGGCAGTCCGTGGCGAAAAAACTCGGCGCCGACCTCGCGCGGCTCGGCTTCTGCGTTGTGAGCGGGCTCGCGCGCGGCATCGACACCGCGGCGCACGAGGGCGCGCTATCGGTCGGCGGCAAGACCGTCGCCGTGCTCGGCACGGGCATCGACATCATCTACCCGTCGGAAAACCTCGGCCTCTACCGGCGCATCGCGGAGACCGGCGCGGTGCTTTCGGAGTTTCCCTTCGGCCGCAAGGCCGACCGCCAGTCCTTCGCCATGCGCAACCGCATCGTCTCCGGCATGAGCGAGGCGATCGTCGTCGTGGAAAGTGACGTCGACGGCGGCGCGATGATCACCGCGCGTTTCGCCGGAGAACAGGGCCGGCTCCTCTTCGCCGTGCCCGGCCGCATCGACCAGCCGAGCAGCGCCGGTTGCCACCAACTGCTGCGCGACGGCGCAACGCTGTTCACCTGCCTCGACGATCTGTTGAGCGAACTCAACTATCTCGACGGTCTGCGTCCCGCGCCGATTCCTGCCAAGGCCGTCGACTCCGCGACCGAAGGTGCCGAAGCCGGCGATCCGGGCGTCCAGCTCGACGACGCGGAACGACAGGTGCTCGCGGCCTTGCGCGGCGGGGCGATGCTGAGTCCGGACGAGCTCGGCGCGTTGACGCAACGCAGCGCGGCCGAGGTGTCGGCCACGCTGATGATGCTCGAATTGAAACGGCTCGTTGTGAAGCGCGCGGACGGACGCTTCGAGGCGCGCGGCGCCGCGAGTTGAACGGCTTCAGCCGCCGCCGCGCATACGCTCGATCTCGGCCTTGGCCGCTTCCTCGCGGGCGCGGTAATCGGCCATCTGTTGGGCGCGGCGCAGGGCGTCCTGCTCTTCTTGGCGCAGACGGACGAGTTCGGCCTCGGCGGCCTCGGCGCGTTCGCGGGCGGCCTTGAGGGCCGGATCGTCGAGGCTGCGGCCTTGCGCGAGGAGACGCTGGCGGCGGGCGTCCAGTTCTGCGCGTTCGCGGGCGTAGGCTTCCTCGGCGAGGCGGCGTTCGGAACGGATCTCGGCGACGCGGCGGTCCTCCTCGGCGCCCGAGGCGCCGCCGAGGATCGCGCCGAGCGCGGCGCCGGCGAGCATGCCTTTGTCGCGGTCGCCGGATTGGTGGCCGATGATGCCGCCGAGGATGGCCCCGGTCACGGCACCGCCGACGGCGCGGCGCTCGGCGTGCGAGGAGTCGGTCGTGTTGCAACCGGCGAGAACGACGCTCGCGCCGAGCAGCAGCCCGGCGGCGAGGCGGAGAGAGGAATGGCGTTGGTTATTCATGCACGGAGGCGATGGGATTGGGACGGGCGCGGGAAGCGGTTTGTTCCCGCTGTCCCGTGGGACGCTGCGTCTGTCGTTGGTATTCAACGATTCCACGCTTTGGGGTGGATTTTCGGCTGCCTTCCGACTGGCATGGCGCGATGAAAAAGTTGCTCGTTGCCCTTGCTTGGGCGCTGGCGGCCCTGCCCCTGTTCGCGGCCGAACCTGCGCTGAAACCGATCACCCACGAGGACGTCTGGCTGCACCGCCGCGTCAGCGCCCCCGTCCCGAGCCCCGACGGCAAATGGGTCGTCTTCTCCGTCTCGGACGTCGCCTACGACGCCAAGGACAGCAACGCCGACTTCTGGCTGAAGTCGCTGACCGACGACTCAGCGCCGCGCCGCATCACCTTCACCAAGGGCGGCGAAGGCAGCGCGACGTGGTCGCCCGACGGCAGCCGCCTTGCTTTCACCGCGCGCCGCGAAGGCGACGAGGCCGCCCAGATCTATGTGCTCAATCTCCGCGACGGCGGTGAAGCCGAGCGCATCACCAACCTCCAGCTCGGCGCCCGCGCCCCGAAGTGGAGCCCCGACGGCAAGCAACTTCTCTTCGTCAGCAACGTCTTTCCCGGCGCGCACGACGAGGAGGCGATCAAGAAGGCCGCTAAGGAGCGCAAGGACCGCAAATACTCCGCGCGCAGCTACGAAAGTTTCCCCGTGCGCTTCTGGGACCGCTGGCTCGATGACCAGACCCCGACGCTGTGGGTGCAGGACGCCGTCGCCGGCGCCAAGCCCCGCAATCTCCTCGGGGGCACGAAACTCTACGACCAGACCGGCTTCGGTTCGGCCGGCGACATGTCCGCCACGTGGGCGCCGGACGGACAGAGCGTCGTCTTCATCGCCTCGCTCAACCGCCACGAAGGCGCCTTCGCCGACGTGCACAACCACCTCTTCGAAGTCGCCCTCGCCGGCGGCGAGCCGAAGCAGCTCACGAACGATCTCGGCGGTTACTCGCAGCCCCAGTTCTCGGCCGACGGCAAGCTGCTCTTCGCGCGCTTCACGGCCAACAACGATCACGTCTACAATAACGCCAACCTCGTGAGCTTCGACTGGGCCTCGCGCGGCGGACGCAAGGTGCTCACCGCCGGCCTCGACCGCTCGGTCTCGAACTACGCGCTGCCCGACGGCAGCGACCGCATCTATTTCACCTACGAGCACGCCGGCTTGGAGAAGCTCTACTCCGTCAGCTACGCCGGCGGCGATGTGCGCGACGAGCCCTCGCTCCCGACCGGTTGCATCGGCAGCCTCGAGGCCGGCGGCAGCGCGCTGGTCGGCACCTGGGACTCCGTGGCGATGCCGCCCGAGGTCTATCGCTTCGACGGCGGCCCGAAGGCGCTGACGAGCTTCAACGCCGAGCGATTCGGCAAGCTCGACCTGCCCGCGGTGGAACACTTCTGGTTCAAGAGCGCGAAGGGCCGCGACATCCACAACATGCTCATCAAGCCCGCGGGCTTTGACCCGGCGAAGAAGTATCCGGTCTTCACCGTCATCCACGGCGGCTTCGCGAACATGTGGCGCGACACCTTCGTCATCCGTTGGAACTACCACCTGCTCGCCAACCCCGGCTACCTGATCGTCCTGACGAACTACACCGGCTCGACCGGCTTCGGCGAGGAGTTCTCGCGCCGCATCAAGCTCGACCCGCTCAAGACTCCCGCGGACGAAATCAACGAAGCCGTCGACGAGGTCGTGAAGCGCTATCCGTTCGCCGATGGCACGCGCCTCGCCGCGGGCGGCGCCAGCTACGGCGGCCACCTCGCGAACTGGCTGCAGGCGACCACGACGCGTTACAAGGCCATCATCTCGCACGCCGGCCTGATGGACCTCGCGTCGCAGTGGTCGACGAGCGACACGATGTTCGGCCGCGAGACGCAGATGGGCGGCCCACCGTGGGCTGGCAGCCCAGTGTGGATGGAGCAGAGCCCGTTCTATCAGGCCGGGAATCACGCCAAGGGCACAGGCTTCAAGACTCCCATCCTGATCACCATCGGCGAAAACGATTTTCGCGTGCCGCTTAACCAATCGCTCCAGAACTGGGCGATCCAGCAGCGCCTGCAGGTGCCGAGCAAGTTGATCGTCTTCCCGGACGAAAACCACTGGGTGCTGAAGGGCGAGAACAGCCGCTATTTCTACAGCGAGGTCCACGCCTGGCTGGCGAAATACCTGCAGTGATTTTGGATTTTTGAATCTCGATTTTCGATTCCAGGCGCGCCCGAAACGGCGCGCCTTTTATTTGATCACGAAACGGGTGTCGTTTTGGCGGTAGAACTGAGAGATCTTCACCAATACCTCGGTTCGATCATGCTCAGTAAACGCCTCCTTTTCGTGAGGTGGCATCCACGCATTGATCGAGCTCGCGTAAATGCAGCGCTCTATCCCGCTCGCGGTGTCCCAAAGCTCACACTGAACCGACACTTTTCGGCCCGATGGCGAGACATAGATTTCACCATCCCGACCATCGCTGAGCAGTCGCGAACCATCTGGAAAACGGTATCCCGCAATTAACTCCCAGAGCCTGTCGAAAAAGCGCACGACTTCTTGGATTCTATCCCGGCGGCCAGCCGAGGGGGCGGCCGCCGAGGAGATGGACGTGCAGGTGCGGCACGGTTTCGCCGCCGTCGCGACCGTGGTTGATCACGAGGCGGAAACCGTTCGGTTCGAGACCGAGCTTCCGCGCGATCTCGCCGGCGGCGAGCAGCAGGTGGCCGAGCACGGCCTGATCCTCAGTCTGCGCGGCGCCAACGCGGGCGATCAGCCGCTTCGGGATCACGAGCACATGCACCGGCGCCTGCGGGTTGATGTCGTGGATGGCGATGCAGTGCTCGTCCTCGTGCGCGATCTTGGCCGGGATCTCGCGGTCGATGATGCGCTGGAAAATCGTTTTCATCGGAAGGGATCACCACGAAACACAATAAAGCACGAAAGTGGAATTTCGTTTCGTGTGCCGGGTGTGCTCCGTGGTTTCTAAAGAAACAGCAGGTTGACGTTCGCGCCGCGGCGGGTTCGGGCGGCGGTGAGTTCGCGGAGGAGGGAAAGGGTCTCGTGGTATTCGCGCTGGCGCTTCGGCGACCAGCGGCGGTTGCCCGCGCAGTGCGCGGCGCGGAGATTGGTGACGAGCACCGTGGCTTCCTGGCAGCTGGCGAGCGCCTTCAGGCCCTGCATCAGGCCGGCGCGGGCGAAGAGCGGCGAGGCGCCGGCGTCGGCCTGCGCGGCATCCCAGTGGAAGAACCCGTGCGAGGCGCGTTGCTCGCACATGCGGCCGAAGAGTTGTGCGGCGGCCGCGACGAAACCGGCGTGGTCGGGCGCGAGCGCGGTCGCGTCGGGCATGGCGGGATCTTTCTCTGCCAGGCCGGCGCGGATGGCGGCGTCGAGCTGCTCGGCGAGGTAGAGGTCGTGTCCCGTCAGCGGCGCGAAGAGCGCGTTGAGGAAGTGCAGCCGGCGCAGGTGGGCGGAGCGCGTCATTTCTTCGGCTTCGGTGTAGCGCCCGGTGCGGCGGGGGCAAGGCTGGTGATTTCGTCGACGAATTCACCGACGTCGCGGAATTCCTTGTAAACGCTGGCGAAGCGGACGTAGGCGACCTGGTCGAGCTTGCGCAAGCGCTGCATGACGAGTTCGCCGATGGCCTGCGTCGGCACCTGGCTTTCGAACTGCGCCTCGAGGGCGTCGATCACGTCCTCGACGAGCATGTAGATCTGTTCGCCGTCGATCGGGCGCTTGTGGCAGGCGGCGCGGACGGCGCCGACGAGCTTGTCGCGCATGAACGGCTCGGTGCGCCCGTCGCGCTTAACGACGATGAGGTTGTCGCGGACGAGCGACTCGTTGGTCGTGAAGCGGTGGCCGCACTCAAGGCACTCGCGGCGGCGGCGGATCGTGTTGCCGTCGCGGGCGATGCGGGAGTCGATCACCTTGTCTTCAATGGAGGTGCACTTCGGGCAGCGCATGAGATACGGATTGTTTGTCCACGGAAGACACGGAAGACACGGAAAAAATACGAGGCACCGGCTTCGGTGTTTGCCGCGTGTTCCGTGAGCCTCAACTCAGCGCCAGGAAATTTTGCAGGATCCGCATCCCGTGCTCGGTCGCGATGGACTCGGGGTGGAATTGCACGCCGTAGACCGGTAACTCGCGATGACGCAGGCCCATGATCTCGCCCTCGGCAGTCTCGGCCGTGATCTCGAGGCAGGCGGGGAGGCTCTCGCGTTCGACGAGCAGCGAGTGATAGCGCGCCGCCTGGAAAGGGGAGGGGAGCCCGGCGAACAGGTCGGTGCCGCGGTGGAGGACGGGCGAGCGTTTGCCGTGCATGAGCCGGCCGGCACGGATGACCTTGCCGCCGAAATACTGCCCCATCGCCTGATGCCCGAGGCACACGCCGAAGATCGGCTTCTTGCCCGCGAAGGTGCGGAACATCTCCAGCGTGACGCCCGCCTCGTTGGGCGTGCAGGGGCCGGGCGAGAGGAGGATGCGGTCGGGGTTGAGCGCCGCGGCCTCGGCGGGGGTGATCTGATCGTTGCGGAAGATCCGCATCGTCACCCCGAGCTGGCCGAAATACTGGACCAGGTTGAAGGTGAACGAATCGTAGTTGTCGATGACGAGCAGCACCGCGCGCATCTCACCCGGGAACCGCCCGCCGGGTCAAGCGCCCGGGCCGGCACACTTTGTCATCGTCCGCCGCCCCGCCGGCCGCCAAAACTCCCCTGACGTCATCATGCCCAACCACTTCCAGCTCCTGAAGACCGAAACCGCCACAGCCGCGCGCCGCGGACGCCTGCACACGCTGCACGGCCCGATCGAGACGCCGATCTTCATGCCCGTCGGCACGCAGGGCACGGTCAAGGCGCTGACGCCCGCGCAGGTGAAGGAGGCCGGCGCGCAGATCATCCTCGGCAACACCTACCACCTCAATCTCCGCCCCGGCTCCGAACTCGTGCGCGAGCTCGGCGGTTTGCACAAATTCATGGGCTGGGACGGCCCGATCCTCACCGACAGCGGCGGCTTCCAGGTCTTCTCGCTCGCGAAGCTGCGGGACATCCGCGAGGACGGCATCGCGTTCCAGTCGCACATCGACGGCGCGAAACTCTTCCTCGGTCCGCGCGAAGTGATGACGATCCAGGCCAACCTCGGCTCCGACATCGCGATGGTGATCGACGAGTGCCCGCCCTGGCCCTGCACGCGCGAGGAATGCGCCCGCGCCGTCGCCCGCAGCTACCGCTGGGCCGGCGAGTGCAGGCAGATCGCCACCGACAACGGCTTCCTCGGCCGCGGCCATCACGTCTTCGCCATCGCGCAGGGCTCGACCTTCGACGATCTCCGCCGCGAGGCCGCGGAGTCGCTCGCCGCGCTGGATTTCCCCGGCTACGCCGTCGGCGGCGTGAGCGTCGGCGAGCCCGAGCCGGAGATGCTGAAGCAGGTCGGCGCCACGACGCCGTTCCTCCCCGCCGACAAGCCCCGCTACACGATGGGCCTCGGCACGCCGCCGCAGATCCTGAAGATGATCGCGCTCGGCGTGGACATGTTCGACTGCGTGCACCCGACGCGCGTCGGCCGCAACGGCGCGGCCTTCACGCCCGACGGCATCATCAACCTCCGCAACGAACGCTACCGCGCCGACGCCGCGCCGCTCGTCGAGGGGCTCGACAACTACACGTGCCGGCACTTCTCGCGCGCGTATCTGCGGCATCTCGTCATGGCCAACGAGATCCTCGCGAGCACGCTGCTCTCGCTGCACAACATCCATTTCTACCTCGACCTCATGGCGCAGGCTCGCGCGCATCTCGAGGCCGGGGACTTCGCCGTCTGGAGCCGCGCGTGGATCGCGCGTTACGAAGCGGGCGAAGCGGCCGCGCGCTGAGGAAGTTTTGTTCTCGCGGAACACCCGCGGTTCATCGCGGCGCCCGTGCCGCGCGCGTTTCCGGCCCGGAAAAATTCGGCCCGGGGGCTTGCATTGCGGAAATTCGTGCGAACAATCGTGAGGCCGCTTCCGCGAAAGCGGCTCTCAATCCTCCCGGTCGCGGGCTGTTTCAGTGTGTGGCCGGACAACTCCCCACTGCGCCACCGTTCCCCGACGGTGCGCCCAACAGAAAGGACTGTCTTATGGTCGCCTCGGCCAAGATCAAACCGCTGCGCTATCGCGTCTTCAACCGCAACGACCTCGCCACCATCGAGCCGCTGGCCCGCCTCGGCCCCGATGTGCGCCTCAGCATGGAGGCGGTCGCGCAGGTGCTGCCGTTCCGCGTCAACAACTACGTCATCGACGAGTTGATCGACTGGGCGAACATCCCCGACGATCCGATCTTCCAGCTCACGTTCCCGCAGCCCGGCATGCTCGAGCCCGACGCGCTCCAGCGCCTGCGCCGGCTCCTCGGCAAGGGCGCCGCGCCGGAGAAGATCGCCCTCCTCGCGCGCGAGATCCAGCACTCGCTCAACCCGCATCCCGCGGGCCAGATGGAGCTCAATGTCCCGCACCTCGACGGCCAGCCGCTGCCGGGCATGCAGCACAAATACCGCGACACCGTGCTGTTCTTCCCCGCGCCGGGCCAGACCTGCCACGCGTATTGCAGCTACTGTTTCCGCTGGCCGCAGTTCGTCGGCATCGACGACCTGAAGTTCGCCTCGCGCCAGGTCGAGACGCTCACGGGCTATCTCCGCGAGCATCCGGAGGTGAGCAACGTGCTCTTCACCGGCGGCGACCCGATGATCATGCGCACGTCCGTGCTGCGGCGCTTCATCGAGCCGCTGCTCGATCCCGCGCTCGACCACATCACCACCATCCGCATCGGCACGAAGGCGACCGCGTATTGGCCGCACCGGTTCGTGACGGATTCGGACGCGGACGATCTGCTGCGCCTCTTCGAGCAGGTGGCGAAGGCCGGCCGCCACCTCGCGATCATGTCGCACTACTCGCATCCCGTGGAACTCTCCACGCCGGTCGCGCAGGCGGCGTTGCGCCGCATCCGCGAGACGGGCGCGATCGTGCGCTGCCAGGCGCCGCTCATCCGGCACGTCAACGACGACGCCGACGTCTGGGCCGAGCTCTGGCGCACGGAGGTGCGGCTCGGCGCCGTGCCTTACTACATGTTCGTCGAACGCGACACGGGCCCGAAGGGCTACTTCGAGGTGCCGCTCGCGCGCTGTTACGAGATCTTCCAGAAGGCCTACCGTCGTGTCTCCGGTCTCGAACGCACCGTGCGCGGCCCGTCGATGTCGGCGACGCCGGGCAAGGTGATCGTCGACGGCATCACCGAGATCGCGGGCGAGAAGGTGTTCAGCCTGCGCTTCGTGCAGGGCCGCGAACCCGATTGGGTGCGCCGGCCGTTCTTCGCGCGCTACGACGCCGAGGCGACCTGGCTCGACCAGCTCAAGCCGGCCTTCGGCGCGAAGGAGTTCTTCTTCGAGGAGACGCTGCGGCAGATGAAGAAATCGCACCGCGAGCCCGCCTACGGCCACCGTCTCGCGCCGCGGCAGCCGGTGACGATCTTCGGTCACGTCGAATGGGAATGATCCGATGCCCACGCCGCCGCTCTCGTCCCCGCACCTCAACCCCAACCTGCTCGGTCTCGGGCTCTCGGCCACGCTCGCCATCAACGAGCGGAGCCAGGAGCTGATCGCGCAGGGCCGGCGCATCTTCAAGCTCGGCCTCGGCCAGTCGCCGTTCCCCGTGCCGCCGGTGGTGGTCGAGGCGCTGCGCGCGGCCGCGCCGGAGAAGGATTACGTCCACGTGCGCGGGTTGCGGCCGTTGCGCGAGACGGTGACGGATTTCCTCCACCGCCGCCATGGCATCGAGCGCCAGCGGCGGCAGGTGCTGGTCGGGCCGGGCTCAAAGGAACTGATCTTCCTCACGCAGCTCGCCTACGCCGGCGAACTCCTGGTGCCGAGCCCGTCGTGGGTTTCCTACGCGCCGCAGGCCCGCATCATCGGCCGGCGCGTGACGTGGCTCCCGACGGAGCGCGGGCAACGGTGGAAGCTTTTGCCCGCCACGCTCGACGCGCACTGCACGGCGTCGCCGGGCCTGCCGCGCCTGCTCATCCTGAATTATCCCGGCAACCCGACCGGCGTGACCTACACCGAGGAGGAACTCGCCGCCCTTGCCGCCGTGGCGCGCCGGCACCAGGTGCTCGTCATCTCCGACGAGATCTACGCCGACCTCGACCACGCCGGGCGCACGGCGAGCATCGCGCACCATTATCCCGAGGGCACGATCGTCTCGACCGGCCTGAGCAAGTGGTGCGGCGCCGGCGGCTGGCGGCTCGGCGTCTTCTCGTTTCCCGAGGAGCTCGAATGGCTCTGCGCGGCGATGGCGGTCATTGCGACCGAGACGTTCACCTCGGTCAGCACGCCGATCCAGCACGCCGCCATCCGCGCGTTCCAAGGCGGGCCGGAGATCGAGGGCTATCTCGCGCATTGCCAGCGCATCCTCGGCGCGCTCGGCCGGCAGTGTCACACGACGCTCACGGCGGCCGGCACGCTGATGCCCGCGCCGGACGGCGCGTTCTACCTCTTCCCCGACTTCGAACCGCACCGCGAACGCCTCGCCGCACGCGGCGTGACGACGAGCACCCAGCTCGCGGAGAAGCTGCTCGATGAGCTCGGCGTCGCCGTATTGCCCGGCTCGGCCTTCGGCCGGCCGTCGCGCGAGCTGACGCTGCGGTTGTCCTACGTGAACTTCGACGGCGCCGCCGCGCTCGCCGCCGCCGAGAGCGGCGCGGCGATCGCCGCCGCGTTCCTGCGCCGCCATTGCCCCGACACCCTCGAAGCGATGGACCGCATTGCGGGGTGGTTGCAGGCTTAGAACGGGACGGTGCGCGAATGCGGGTTGAACCCCGGGCCGGTCTTGCCTTAGCTCCGGCAACCTTTTCATTCCCCGCTCCGAATCCTCCCATGCGCATTCTCGTCACCGGCGGCGCCGGCTTCCTCGGCTCCGCCCTGTGCGCCCG
>CAYYVB010000048.1:11427-13361 GCA_964475035.1 uncultured Opitutaceae bacterium
CGACACCCTCGAGGCGATGGACCGCATCGCCGGGTGGTTGCAGGGCTGACGACGGGATGGGGTGCGAATGCGGGTTGAACCCGCTGCCGGTCTTGCCTTAGCTCCGGTTGCCTTTTCATTCCCCGCTCCGAATTTTCCCCATGCGTATTCTCGTCACCGGCGGCGCCGGCTTCCTCGGTTCCCATCTCTGCGACCGGCTCATTGGCCAAGGTCATGAGGTCGTCTGCCTCGACAACCTCTTCACCGGCTCCAAGGCCAACATCGCGCACCTCCTCGCGAACCCGGCCTTCGAGTTCGTCCGTCACGACGTCATCGATCCGTTCAAGTTCGAGGTGGAGCAGATCTACAACCTCGCCTGCCCCGCGTCGCCGCCGCACTACCAGTTCAACCCCATCAAGACCACGAAGACGTCGGTCATGGGCGCGATCAACTGCCTCGGCCTCGCCAAGCGCGTGAAGGCGCGCGTCTTCCAGGCCAGCACGTCGGAGGTCTACGGGGATCCCGCCGTGCATCCGCAGCCCGAGAGCTACTGGGGCAACGTCAACCCCATCGGCCGCCGCTCCTGCTACGACGAGGGCAAGCGCTGCGCCGAGACGCTGTTCTTCGACTACCACCGCGAGAACAAGGTCGATATCCGCGTCGTCCGCATCTTCAACACCTACGGCCCGCGCATGCACCCGAACGACGGCCGCGTCGTCTCGAACTTCATCGTGCAGGCCCTGAAGGGCGAGGACCTCACCGTCTATGGTGACGGCACGCAGACGCGCTCGTTCTGCTACGTCGACGACCTCATCGAGGGTTTCCTCCGTCTCATGAACCAGACCGAGACCGTTGGCCCCATCAACATCGGCAACCCCGGCGAGTTCACGATGCTCGAACTCGCGCAGGAAGTCCTCCGCCTCACCGGCAGCAAGTCCAAGATCGTCCACAAGCCGCTCCCCGCCGACGACCCGAAGCAGCGCCGCCCCGATATCACCCTCGCGAAGAAATACCTCCAGTGGGAGCCCAAGGTCCCGCTCGCCGAAGGCCTCGCGAAAACGATCGCGTATTTCAAGACGAAGGTCTGAGCGCCCCGCCGCCGCCTTCATCGTAGCAGCCGTCGTCAGACGGCTGTTTTTTTGCCCGTGCTGCGCGCCGTCCCGGCGTCGGACCTCTCCTGCCATCCGACGACTGCAGCTAAGACTCCGGCTTCCCACGCGCCGCCGCGCAACTTCCGCCGCGCGCGCGGGTCTTCGTTCCGTGCCCGTTCTCTTCCGCCGAATCCACCTTTCATTCCTCCCTCGTTCCGCTCGCGTAAGTCCCGCAGTGCCAACGCTCGCCCGACTCCGCTCCGCCCTCCGCCTCGCCCCATTTTCCCGCTCCCGCGGGACCCATTTGCCAGTTGCCTAGCCGTCGACCGGCGCTAATCGTTTTCGCCTTTCATGTTCGACTTCCTCTTCAAGAAACTCGCCGGCCGTCACCATCGCAAGTTCGTCGACAAGTGCCGCCCCGTCGTCGCCCGCATCAACGAGATCGAGCAATCCTACCAGAAGCTCACCGACGACCAGCTCCGCGCCAAGACCGACGAGTTCCGCGCCCGCCTCAAGCAGGGCGAGACCCTCGACCAGATCCTCCCCGAGGCCTTCGCCGCCGTGAAGAACGGCGCCCGCCGCCTCTGCGGCCGCAAGATCATCGTCTGCGAACACGAACTGACCTGGGACATGGTCCACTTCGACGTCCAGCTCATCGGCGGCATGGCGCTCCACCAGGGCCGCATCGCCGAGATGGCGACCGGCGAAGGCAAGACCCTCGTCGCCACGCTCCCGCTCTACCTCAATTCCCTCGTCGGCAAGAACGCCCAGCTCGTCACGGTCAACGACTACCTCGCCCGCCGCGACTCCGAGTGGATGGGCCACCTCTACCAGTTCCTCGGCCTCACCGTCGGCTGCATCCAG
>CAYYVB010000049.1:0-13249 GCA_964475035.1 uncultured Opitutaceae bacterium
CTCTTCATCCCCGGCCTCGGCCACCACGAGGAGCGCTGGTCCGTCCACGGCGTCTACCTGCCCGAGATGGAACTCGACCTCGCCGCCGAGGGCGATCGCCTGCGCGCCGTCATGGACCGCGTCGGCAACGTGAACCTCTTCGTCTCCGAGGGCGCCTGCGTCGAATCCGTCATCGCCGAGATGACCGCGCGCGGCGACCCGGTCGAGCGCGACCCCTTCGGCCACGTGAAGCTCGACAAGGTCAACGTCGGCGCGTGGTTCGGCAAGCGCTTCGCCTCGCTCCTCGGCGCCGAGAAGGTGCTCGTGCAGAAGAGCGGTTATTTCGCGCGCTCGGCCCCGGCCAACGACGCCGACCTCGTGCTCATCGGCCGCTGCGTCGAGCACGCCGTTGAGTGCGCGCTCCGCGCCGAGTCGGGCCTGATCGGCGAGGACGAGGACGAGAGCGGCCGCCTGCGCCCGATCGAGTTCTCCCGCGTGAAAGGCGGCAAGGAATTCGACGTCCGCGCGCGCTGGTTCCAGGAGATCCTCGTCCGCACCGGCCAGAAATCCGGCCGCACGCGCAAGTAAGCCGGCCGCGCGCCGCGAACGCAGCCATTCACCCAACGCCAAGCGTGTAATTTGCGTAATACGCAAATTACGCGTCCTGCGCTGTGCGAGCGGACGCAGGGCACGAATCCGGAGTAATCGAGCCGAAGGCGCGGAAAATATTTTCGCGCGCCTCACGTGGGAGTTGCGCTGGCGCGCGACGGGCGCACAGATTTCGGGCGTCATGCCTGTTCTTCCTCGCCGTTTCGCCGCCGCTCTCCTCGTCATGCTCTGCTTCGCCGCCGTTTCTTTGCGTGCGGCCGACGTGTGGATTCTCGCCAACGGCGACCGGCTCACCGGCCGGCTGATTGCGGAGACCGAGGCGGCGGTCGAGATCGAGCACCCTCAGCTCGGGCGGCTCGTGCTGGAGCGCGCCAAGCTGCAGGGCGCCGTGACCGAGCGCACCGCCGTCGTCACGGCGCCGGCATCGTCACCGACCGCGGACGCGACCGTTGCAACTCCGGCGGCGCCGACCAACGCGGTGGCTGAGGCGGCGGGGACGCGGTTGCGCTGGAAGCGTCAACTCGAGCTCGGCTACGCCATGCAGGACGGCGCCAAGTCGAAACAGGACCTCTCGTTCCGCGGCCAAGTCGAGCTGCGCCGCGGCCCCGACAATTACCGCGGCACGGCCCGCATGCTGCGGTCCGAAGCCCAGGGCGTCATCACCCTCGACCGCCACGAGGCGGACTTCCGCTGGCGGCGCGATTTCAGCAAACGGCTCTTCGCCCAGGCGCTGACGACCTACGCGGCCGACGACGTGCGACGCATCGACCTCAGCCTCGAACAGCAGCTCGGCGGGGGCTATCGACTCGTCGACGGCGAGCGCCAGACCATGAACGTCGGCCTCGGCGCCGTCGTGCAACGGCTCGCGCGCGAGGGCTACGAGGATCAGACCGCGCTCCTCGGCTCGTTCTTCCAGGACTACGCTTTTGCGCTCAATGACCGACTGAAGATCGCGCAGGAGGCTTCGGTCTTCGTGGCCGACAGCGCGAGCCTCGCCGCGCGCGGCGGTCGGACGGTGGTGACCGGTGCGCCGGCCGAGGGCAACTATCGCCTGAAGTTCAACACCACGCTCCAGAGCAAGATGACCGACCAGGTCTCGCTCAACCTGCGCTACGAATACGACTACGACCGCTCGCTGCCCGACCCCGATCTCCGCGCCGATTCGCGCCTCACGACCTCGCTCGGCTACGCGTGGTGAGGGCGGCTTGGGTTGTGGCCGCGGAAACCGCCCGCGCGTCGGGTGCGTCTCTCCGACTGTGTCTCGCCTCAACCTCCAATCTAAAACCACATCCGGCGCTGCGCGCCACGCCTTCGGCATTGCCGGGGCACCAAACGCGGCTTACCTAGTCCAAGTTTAACGAACCATGCGGCTCTTTCCCCACTGCGCGCTCCTGTTGCTCCCGTTCGCCCTGCTCCGGGCGCAACCCGCGGCGCCGTCGCTGCAGAGCCTCGTCTCCAATTCCCCCTTCGGCACCGCCGCCGCCGCCGGCCCCAACACCGGCATGCCCACGGGCCCGCTCGAGTTCCGCGGCACCTTCGTCGACAACGGCGAGCGCTTTTTCAGTCTGCTCGATCCGGCCACACGCCGTTCCGAGTGGGTCGGCCTGAACGAGGCCGGCCGCCCCTTCACGGTCAAAAGCTACGACGCCGAGCGCGAGACGATCGTCGTCGAGTATCAGGGTCGCAGCCTCGACCTGAAGCTCCATGCCGCGCGCATCTCCGCGCTGCCGCCGGTCGCCGCTGCGCCCGTGCCGATGCCGGCGAACGCCAACCCTGGCCGCCCCGAGGCCATCCCCGCGCCGAGCACGACCGAGGCCCAACGCCTCGCGCAGGTCGCCGAGGAGATCCGCCGCCGTCGCGCGCTCCGCCAGCAGGCGCAACAGGCCGCCGCCAACGGGCAGGTCACGCCCGGCAATCCCATTCCGCCCAACACCGCGCCGCCGCCGCGGACGCAGCCGCAGCAGAATTGAGCTACCTTTCCCGCATGCACTCCCGTTCCGCCTTCACGCTCCTCGAGATCCTCGTGACGCTCGCCATCATCGGCCTGCTCGCCGGTCTCGCGATCAGCAACAGCGACAAGATCTTCGGCCAAAGCCAGGAAGCCGTCGCACGCATCTTTGTCCGCGATTCGCTCAAGACTTCGCTCACGCGCTACCGCATCGACCTCGGCGATTACCCGTCGTCCGCCGAGGGACTCGCCGCGTTGCTCACCGCCCCGGCGAACAAGGCCGAGCGGTGGCGCGGTCCCTACGCCGAGGCGCCCGGCGGCAAGCTTCCGCTCGATCCGTGGGGCGAGCCGTATCGCTACCGCTTCCCGGGCACGAAGAACAAGGGCGGTTACGATCTTTACTCCACCGGACCCGACAAGGCCGAGGGGACCGAGGACGACATCGGCAACTGGTGAAGGTGGGGCGTGGACTCCGTCCGCGCCGCGCCGCCGCCCGCCGCATGAGCCACGCACACGCAGCCGCGATCGGCCGGGAAACAGGATTGAGCGCGTCCATGGCGCGCGGCTTCACGCTCGTCGAGGTGCTGCTCGTGCTCGCGATGCTTGCGCTCTTCGCGACGCTGCTGCTGCCCGGCGTGAACTCGATGCTCGCGCAGATGGACGAGCGCGGCCCGCAGCAGCTACTGGGCGAGTCCATCCTCGCCGCGCGTCTCGAGGCGCTCGAGACCGGGCGCACCGTCGAGCTGCGTTATGACGCCGAGACGCGGCAGTTCTCCTGGGGCGCGGTCGACACACGCGCGGAAGCGCTGCCGGTCGGCAGCGTGGTCGAGTTGTTTCCGGTCGAGACGGGCGCGAGCATCCTGCTCGGCGGCGAACTGACCGAGGTGCAGGATCCGCTGCGCCGCGTGCGCTTCTTCCCCGACGGCACCTGCGAGCCGTTCCGTATCCGTTTCACCGAGCCCGGCGCGAAGCCGCGCTTCCTGCTCGTCGATCCGTGGACCTGCGCCGTCAGCCCGGTGCCGGCGAAAGGCGGCTCGTGAGCCCGCGCGCCTTCACGCTCATCGAGGTGCTCATCAGCCTCGCGATCGTCGCGCTCGCGGCGATCGTGCTCGGCGCGGCCTACGCCAACACGCTCGGCGCGCACCACGCTGCGGCGCAGCGCGCGACGGCCGGGCATGCGGTCGAATTCCTCCGCGAGCAGGTGCTCAACGAACCCGAGCGCGACAAGGTCGAGGCCGGCGGCGACGTCGCGCTGCCCGACAACCGCCGCCTGCGCTGGGAGGCGAAGATCGAGGAGGCGCCCGTGCCCGACCTGTTCAATGTCACGCTCACCGGCCGCATCGACGGCGGCGCCAACGCTGCGCCCGAGGAGATGACGCACACGATCATGCTCCTGCGCCCGACCTGGTCCGATCCGACACGCCGCGAGCAACTCCGCACCGAGTGGCGTGCCAGCCGCGAGGAGGCGAAGGACAAATGAGAACGCCCTCGCGAATTTCGCACCGCCCCCGGCGGGCGTTCACGCTGATCGAAACGCTGCTCTCCGTGGCCGTGCTCGGGATGCTCCTGCTCACGCTGAATTTCTTCGTGTTCTCGATGGCCGAGATCTGGGGCGCAGGGGCGGAGCGGCGGTTGTTCGAGCAGCATGTGCGCGCCGTCACCCGCGAGGTCGAGACGCTCCTGCGGCAGGCTGTGCTCCCGCCGCTGGCGTCCGATCCGCCGCTTTTCGTCCGCGAAATCCGGATCGACGACGGCCGGCGCGTGACGCCGCTCTCGTTCGAACTCGGTGCGGGCAGTCCGCGTCTGCCGTGGCCGACCGTCCCGTTGCCCGACGTCGTCTGCGCTCTCGTGCAGCAGGACGGACGCGGCCTCGTGCTCTATTGGCAGTCGCGGCATGAAGAGGAATTCGAGCAGGCCGCGCCGCGCGCGTTCGTGCTTTCGCCCTTCGGTGCGGGGCTGACCTACGATTACAGCGAATCCGACGGCACCGTCTGGCGCAGCTATGACCAGTTGCAGCGCGACACGTCCGGTCAGTGGCGTCTGCCCCAGCGCGTGAAGCTCCGTTTCGTGCACGGCAGCATGAACACGGAGACCACGGTCACCCTCCCGCCCGCGCCGGGAATCATGCCGCATTTCTGAACCGAAGTAACAAGTGACAAGTAACAAGTTCCAAGTTTCCCACGCGCTTGCCGGTCCGATGCGGACCGGACCGGATGCCTTGTTACTTGGGGACTTGAAACTTGTTCCTTCCCGCGCGCCGCGGCGCGCGGGCGATCGCGGTGCGGTCGTTGTGCTCGTGTTGGTGACGGTGCTGCTCGCGGCGTTTCTACTCGCGGCGTTCATCCGGCGGAGTTCGACGGAGCTCCTGGCCGATGCACGGGCGTCGCAGCAGCGGGCATTGCGCGGCGAGGCCTACTCGGCGCTCGAGACGACGCTGGCGGTGCTGGCGGATTTCCGCGCCGCCGAGGGCGCCCTGCGCAGTCCGGCGGAGAGCTGGGGGCTTCCGCTCGAAGGCACGGACTATCTGCCGGTGGACGGACGCGAGGTCGAGGTGAGCTTCGAGGACGAGTCGGCGAAACTCTCGCTGCCGCTCGCGACCGAGACGGAGCTGCAGACGCTGCTCGAGTTTTCCGGCGTGGAGCGCAACGAGGCGGAGCGGCTGGCCAACGCGCTGCACGCGTGGATGCGACGCGCCGAGGAGGGCGCGCCGGTGAACTTCGACGCGCCCGACTACACGCGCGCCGAGCCCGCCTACGTGGCGGCGCAGCGGCCGCTGCGCTCGTGGGGCGAGCTGGCGGCGGTCGAGCTGGACCGCCGCGCGTTCTTCGACGAGGACGGGCGGCCGACGGAGGTGTTCCGGAACTTCACGCGCGAGGTGTCGTTGCTGTCGTTCCGCCGCGCCAACCTCAACTCCGCGCAGGCCGGCGTGCTCACCGCGCTCGGGTTGGGCGAAGGGGAATTGATGGCGCTCGAGACGCATCGCGCACGGCCGCGTTTGCCGGACGAAACGGGCGTGTTCCGTTCGCTGGCGGAGGCCTCGACCGTGCTCGGCGGCGCGGTGATCCCGGAGCGTTTCGGCACGGATATCGAGGCGTTGCGCGTCAATGTCACGGTGCGCCAGGGCTCGGTCGCCTACCGGCTCAGCGTGGTCGTGACACCCGGCGGTGCGGCGACGGCCGCGGCGCCGCGGCGCGAGGAGCGTGCGCCGGGGTCCGCCGGCGGCACGGCGCCCGGGCCGGAGCGTAAAGTGTTGAACTACCCCTTCACCGTGGTGGAGATTCGCGAAGACACCGAACCGCCCCCCGCGCCCGCGGAGCCGGTTTTCTAAGATGCCCGCTCCCACCGCCACCCCCGCCGCCGTCGCCGCGCCCGCCTTCGAGGAGGTCGTGCTCGTGCCCGCCGAGGCGTTCTTCGTGCGGCGCATCGCAGTCGACCCCACGGCCGAGGTCGGGCCGCAGGTGGAGCTGGCGCTGGAGACGAGCGCGCCGTTCGGGTTGAACCAACTTTATCACGGCTTCTTCGCCCCCGCCGGCGGCGCGCACGCGCTCGTGTTCGCCACCCATCGCCGGTTGTTCCCCGCGGAAGCGTGGGACGGGGCGGCGTCGGTGGTGCCCGCTTTCGTCGCGCTGCTCGGCGAGCCGCCGACCGGCGCGAAGATCCGCGTCTGGCAGCACGCCGGATCGGTAGTCGTCGCCGCGTGGGATGGCGCCGCGCCCTTGCCCGCCGTCGTCTTGGCGCGCCGGGCCGAGGCCGCCGTCGCGGCGGAGACCCGCGCTGACCTGCTCGCCGAGTCGCAGCGCCGGCTCGGCAGCGAGGCGGCGGTGGAGGAATTTTCCGGCGCGGCGACGCCGCAGGCCGGCAAGGGCGGCGCGGTGAGCTTCGCGCTCGCCGGCGGCGGCGGTCGCCGGCTGGCGACCACGTGGGAAGCCGCCGCGCTCGAGTCGATGGACATCCGCGACAAGGCCGTGCTCGCCGCGCGCCGCCAGACCCAGCAGCGCGACCGCCTGCTCTGGCGCGGATTGCTCGGTGCGGCGGCGTTGCTCGCGGTGGCGGCGTTGCTCGAGTTCGGTTTGTTCGCCGGCCGCTATGCCGTCGCGCAACAGCAGGAGGCGATCGCGACGCTCGCGCCCGCGGTGGAGCGCATCCAGACGGCGCAGGCGCTCGGCACGCGCATCGAGGAGATGTCGCGCCGCCGGCTCCGGCCCTTCGAGATGCTCGCCGTCCTCAACGGTGTGCGGCCCGCGGGCGTGCAGTTCACGCGCAGCGTCACGAGCGGGCCGGGTGGGATGGAGATCGAGGCGCAGACGGCCAACGCCGACAGCGTGGGCGCGTTCGAGACGGCGCTGCGCGCGCTGCCGGCGCTCGAGAACGTCGAGGTGCGCGACCTGCGGCTGCGCGAGGGAGTGACGACCTTCCAGCTCATCGTGAGTTTCCGCGAGGGATCGCTCGCCGGCGTGGCCGGCACGCAAGGAGGCGCGCCGTGAAACGCTTTTTCCTCACCCGTTCGCTGCGCGAGAAGGGCCTGCTCACGGCCTTCGTCGCGCTCGCGGCGTTGATGTGGTTCTTCAGCGCGGTCGGCCGCGCGCGCGTGCTCGCGCTGGAATGGAGTTCGGGCGCGTCGACGGTCGCGGAGCAGCAGCTCTGGCTCGGCAACCAGGCCGAGATCGACGCCCGCGCCGCGCAAGCGACGGCGCAGCTCGACGCCGCGCGCACGCTCAACGGCGCGCGCCTGATCGGCGAACTCAACACCCTCGCCCAAGCCGCCGGCCTCGCGCCCGAGGTGTCGGGCCAGCGCACGGAGCGCACGACGCAGTTCGCCTTCCACAGCGCGCAGGTGACCTTCCGGCGCGTCGAGCTCGGAGCGTTGGTGAAATTCTACGAGGAGCTGGCCAAGCGCTCGCCCTACGTCGGCCTCGAACAGGTTTCGCTCGTCGTCGACCGCGGCGCCCCCGGCACGCTAAACGCCACCTTCCGCGTCGTCGCCGCCGAGCTGCAGCGCTGAGGGGGCGGTCCCGGAAGCCGTCGGGCCGCGGAGACGCCGGCGGACGCCGGCCGGTTACGACGAAATCGTTAAATTTGGCTCCCGGTGAGTGATTGGTTGTCGGGGTAACGCGGCGGGGCAGGATGCCGTCATCCCCTGACAAATCTATGCGCGCTTTTGTGCGGTCCCTTTTTGGACTGATGGCGTTTCCGGCGGCGATGCTCTCCGCTGCGGTGAGTCCCGCCACCGATCTTTCCCCGGATGAACAGGCTTCGCGCTTCCTCGCGCAGGCGACCTTCGGTCCGACGATGGACTCGATCGCCGAGCTCCGGCAGCTGGGCAACAACTACAGCGCCTGGATCGACCGCGAGGCCGCGAAGCCGGTCACCTCCGCGGTTGCGCTGCTCGAGGCGGCGCGCACGGCCGGGCAGATCACCCAGAGCGACCGCGCCACCAACCGCCGCGCCCGCACGCAGGTGATGCTCACCGCCCCCGACCAGCTCCGGCAGCGCGTCGCCTACGCGCTGAGCCAGATCATGGTCATCTCCGACACCGAGGCCGCCATCCAGAACGGCCGCGACGGCTCGAGCAGTTACTGGGACATGCTCGCGCGGAACGCCCTCGGCAATTTCCGCACGCTGCTGATGGATGTCACGCGCCACCCGATGATGGGCCGCTACCTCAGCCACTACAAAAACCGCAAGGCCAACGAGGCCGCCGGCACACGGCCCGACGAGAACTACGCGCGCGAGGTCATGCAGCTTTTCTCCATCGGCCTCTACCAACTCAACGCCGACGGCTCCTACATCACCGACGGCGCCGGCCGCCCGCTCGAGACCTACACGAACGAACAGATCACCGAGTTCGCGCGCGTCTTCACCGGCTTTACCGACGCCAGCACGAACAACACCGGCACCGGCACGGGCCGCACGGATTTCCCCAACGCCGCGCAGAACTACACCGAGCCGATGCGCATGTGGGAGCAGCAGCACGACACCGGGGCGAAGAACCTTCTCAACTACCCCGGCGCGCGGAAGCCGTCGCTCCCCGCCGGCCAGACCGGCCTGCAGGACGTGCAGGACGCGATCGACAACCTCGTCGAGCACCCGAGCACGGCGCCGTTCATCTCGCGCCTGCTCATCCAGCGCCTCGTGACCTCCAACCCCAGCCACGGCTACGTCGCGCGCGTCGCCGCGGCCTTCGTCAACAACGGCGCGGGCGTCCGCGGCGACCTGCTCGCCGTGGTGAAGGCCATCCTGCTCGACCCCGAAGCACGCAGCCTCGCGATGCTGACCGATCCCGAGCACGGCAAGCTCCGCGAGCCCTTCCTCCGCGTCGCACACACGCTCCGCGCCGGCCGCTTCACGGTGCAGGACGGCACCTTGCCCTACGACCTCGGCGCGTTTACCGAAAACACGATGGGGCAGTTCCCGCTCGGGTCGCCCTCGGTGTTCAACTTCTACTCGCCCGACTACGAGCCGCCCGGCCCCATCGCCAACGCCCGGCTCGTCGGCCCGGAGTTCCAGATCCTCAACGCCGTCTTCGCCGTCACGCTGCCCAACACCCTCAGCACGCTGATCACGAACGGCACCGGGCGCTTCCGCCTCAACCTGTCCGACCTCGAGACGCTCGCCGCCGACAACGCCGCGCTGCTCGACCGCCTCGACCTGCTCTTCACCCACGGCACGCTCAGCGCGGAATCGCGCGCCGCGATCCTCACCGCCCTCAACGGCATCACCGCCGGCATGGTGCCCGCCAACAGCACGCTCGCCCAGCAGCGCGCCCGCCTCGGCGTCTACCTCGTCCTCCTCTCGCCCGATTACGCCATCCTCAAGTGAACGCATGAAGACGCCCCCGCTCACCCGCCGCGAATTCATCGGCCAGGCCAGTTGCGCCGGTATCGGCGGCACGGCCCTGTTCTCCACGCTGCTCACCCTGCGGCTGGCCAACTCCCTCGCCGCGCAGACCGCGCCCTCCGACTACAAGGCCCTCGTCTGCCTCTTCCTCGCCGGCGGCAACGACTCCTTCAACATGCTCGTGCCGACGACGGCCGGCGAATACACCGCCTACGCCGCCGCCCGCGGCAACCTCGCCCTCGCGCGCGACACGCTGCTCCAGATCACGCCGACCAACCTCGGCGGCCGCACGCTCGGCATCCACCCGTCAATGACGGAGGTGCGCGACCTCTTCAACGCCGGCCGCCTCGCCTTCGTCTCCAACGTCGGTTCGCTCGTGCGCCCGACCACGCTGGCCGACTACCGCGCCGGCCGCTACCGCCCCGTCTCGCTCTATTCGCACGCCGACCAGATCAAGCAGTGGCAGACCTGCATGCCCGACCAGCGCACCGCCGTCGGCTGGGGCGGCCGCGCCGCCGACATCATCAAGTCGCTCAACAGCCCGAGCCTGGTCTCGATGAACATCTCCCTCTCCGGGCAGAACACCTTCCTCACCGGCGAGCGCACCTTCACCTACGCCATCGGCGCCAACGGCGCCACGGCGCTCACCGGCTACGACCCCGCCGCGCGCAACAACCTCAACGCCCTCCGCACCGCCGCCGCCGACAGCCTGCTCGAGGCCGATTACCGCAGCCTCTTCGAGCAATCCTACGGCGCCATCACGCGCGAGGCGCTCGACGCCTACCAGGAATTCTCCGGCGCCGTCAGCGGCACCACGCTCGCCACCGCCACGCCGGCGAACAACACCCTCGCCAACAACCTCGCCATGATCGCGCGCACCGCCGCCTCCGGCGGACGCCTCGGCGCGCGGCGGCAGATCTTCTTCGTCCAGCTCGGCGGCTGGGATCACCACGACGAGGTGCTGGACAACCAGCAGACCATGCTGCGCACCGTCAGCCAGGCCGTCGGCTTCTTCTGGGACGCGCTCGGCGAGCTCGGCCTGCGCGACCGCGTGACGCTGTTCACCGCCTCCGACTTCGGCCGCACGCTCACGTCGAACGGCAACGGCTCCGACCACGCGTGGGGCGGCAACCACTTCGTCCTCGGCGGCTCCGTCGCCGGCGGCCGCGTGGCCGGCAACCGCGACCAAGGCTTCTATCCCGACCTGCAGCGCCTGTCCGACATCGACACCGGCCAGGGCCGGCTCATCCCCGGCGTCGCCGTCGACGAATACGCCCGCGACCTGCTCAGCTGGTTCGGCGTCTCCGGTGGCGACATGGATTACGTGCTGCCCGCGTTCAGCAGCCGCTTCGGCGGCCGGCCGAGCCTCGAGCTCATCGGCGCCGCCACGACCCCGCCCAGCACGCCGTCCACGCCGACGACGCCCACGACCCCGACGACTCCCACCACGCCGACCACACCCTCGGCGCCCGCCCCCAGCACGGGCGGCGGCGGCGGTGGCGGCGGTTCACCGACCCTGCTCGGCACCGTGGCCCTCGGCTCCGCCTTGCTCCTGAAAAAACTCGCCGACCGCAAAGCCGCGCAAGCCCGCACCCGGGTCACCGATCCAGCGCCCTGACGTTCACCGCCCCCCGGTAGGGCGCGCACTCCGTGCGCGCCGCGAGCCAGACCTAATCAGGCTTCCGGGATCGCTTCAGAAGCGAGACTGTAGGAGCGGCTTTATGCCGCGACAGAACATGCGCGGCGCTTGCTCGTCAGATCGGGGCGTAAAGCCCCTCCTACAGTTCTCCCGATCAAATCTCCGGGCATAACCCGTAGCAGCCGACGTAAATCGGCTGAGCGATCCGCACCACGCGCCAAACTGTAGCCGGGGTCGCCGACCCCGGACAGAACCTCAACCCGCCGGCGCCGCCTCATCCTTCCCCGCGAATTTCCGTCCGAGCAGGATCGCGAGCCAAGCCATCGGCAAGTAGGCGAGGAGCAGGTCGGTGGCGATGAACCACGCCGGTGCGGGGATCATGAACGCGGCGGTGATGCCGCCGAACAAGGTCATGCCGCCGATGAGACCGGCGAGCAGCGTCCGGTGGCTGCGTCCCCCGAGGTAGGCGATGAAGGCCCCGACGAAAGTGCCCAGCGCGTGGGCGAGGAACGGGAAGACGAAGTGTTCCGGTTGGAGCTGCGGCATGGCGGCGGCGATCCCGGCCGGCGTCGTCATGTCCGCTCCCGCCGGCGGTGGGAAGACCTTCGGTCCGGTGGTGACGAGCGCCATGTTGACGAGACCGCCGACGAGAAAGCCAAGGACGACAGCTAGGAAATTACGGGCGAAGGTGATCATGGTGGGGTATTGGATCGCCGCGAGAGTGGCGGCCCGACCGCCCGCCGACAAGCCGCCAAGCAGGCCGGAGGGGAACCACGGATTGCACGGATGACACGGATCAAGCCCCGTAACCCCTGCGAGCCGCGAGCGCCCCTTTGGCCCTCAGCAGGCTCTTGGTTTGAGAAGTGATGTTCGGCTGCGCCGAACGTTACAGATGAGCCACTCCGTTGCGCAGCACCGGAGTTGGCTCGGGCGATTGGTTAGGTGCCTTTTTCATCATCACTCGCACGCCCAAGGTGACGGAGTGTGGAGAAATCTGGAATCCCAAACCACCGTTTATCTTTGTCATCGAGATGAATCGTGCCTTCCGCTTCCCACTCATCGGTCTGGTAAAACAACACGCGCTGCCCCTCCTTTAGGATACTCGCGTATCGCTCGATGTCTGCCATCGAGCCAACGCACCCAAGGTCGAATCGCTTCTCATCGATGCGGTCATTGCCGTCGCAGTAGATGCGGACTAGGGAATCCATTTCACTTCACCTAACGTTTCAGATCAGCCACGCCCGCCGAGCGGGCAAGCCGTCTCTTTTGAATGACTGGGCCATGTTGAGCGGAGATGACATCGGCGATTCGGGTGAGATCAAGGGCGTTGCTGCTGTGGCTGCTGGATCGGCTCTTTCGCTCACCGGAACGCCTCCGACATCCCGAACGCAAACCGAAGAAAAAAGAGGACCGTCGCAGCGATCGGAAGGAACGGAATTGCCCACGCGACAGCCCGCGACTCTTTCTTCCATGCAATAACTGGAATGGAGCAAAATGCCGCAAGAGGCACGAGAAGCGAAATCGAGAACTCCGGCTTCCAAAGCGAAACGGGCATGACTCCCAAGAGCGGAATCTGTCCATGGCGCGAAATCAGCGCGAATGCTGCCCAAAGAGCGGCGGTGGCAATGCTGAGCAATACTGTAAGGTGCCGAGCGCTCATCTTTCTTTCGCCGATCGATTGAACTCAGACACGACCGGGAGCCCCGCTCCCGGTCGTTGTCTGTGGTGGGTGGATCGGCGTTTTGGACCTGAGCTCTTCCAAGACGATCGCGACTTGCCGCATCGCGTTTGAATTGTAGATGGCGCCTTCTTCTGCGCCTTCTGAGTTCTCATCCGTCTCTAGCTTCAGCAGTCGCTCACGAAGCGAATCAAGATAGGCATCGCTCCCAATCGGGATGTGCAGAAAGGTATCCCACTCCTCGCCGGAAATCTCTTTCCGAAGGACTCTCGTCAGCGTGGCCTCGAATTGCTGCGTTGAGACCACATACGGCTTCCTGCTTTCGATGAGCAGCACGATCACTGCAATTGCTACGACTGCGAGAATCCAAAGCATCTTTCTTCCGCCGATCGCTAGAGATGTGCCGCGCGCGGGCGAGCGGAGAGTGAGCCCTTCTGAACTACCAAGGATGTTGAGCGGAGGAGGCCCATGCGAGTCACGTCCCGTTCCCGCGCGTTGGCACTGGCGGCTTCCATGAGAAGGCGTGTCGAGGGTGTTGTGGAAAATGGTTCACCATTTT